>CAMLCW010000138.1 GCA_946478645.1 uncultured Variovorax sp. | reverse complement strand
TCGGTATTGGCGTTGGTGTTCATTCGAGCTCCTTCGCGCCGAGCAGCTCGAAGCGCACCGGCACCGCGTCGCGCGGCACCAGGCACGACAGGGTATTGAGCCGCGGCGTGAGCGCGGTGCGCACGCCGCCGCCGCCCGCGGGCCCGCAGGTGTAGAGCGCCGTGACCTCGCGCGCGAGGCGCTCGGCCTGCGCACGTTCGGCGTGCACGGCCGCCACGCGCAGGCGCACGTCGCGCAGTCCGGCATCGGGCGTGTCGGCCAGCATGCGGCCGGCGTCATCGCCGAGGATGCTGAGCGCGCCGATCAGGTCGACGCGCAGCGCCAGACCCGCCAACCGCGCGCGCAGCACCTCGGCCGCGAGGCGGGCCCGTGCTTCGGCGCGCGGGCCGGCATAGGAGATCTCGCCCTCGGCGAGCCAGCCGCCTTCGTGGCAAACGTTGACCTTGTAGTGGCTCGGCCGCGCATGGCCGCGCACGCCCGAAAGCGCCACGCGCCCGGACGACAGCGGCGTCACTTCAGCCTCGGCAATGTCGGCCACCACGTCGGGGGTGAGGTAGGCGCTCGGGTCGTGCACTTCGTAGAGCAGTTGCTCCTTCACCGTGGCCTCGCTCACGAGCCCCCCGGTGGCGTCGGCCTTGCCGATGGTGCAATGGCCGTCGGCATCGATCTCGGCGATGGGGAAGCCCACACGCGCGAGATCGGGCACCTCCTTGAAGCCCGGGTCGGCGAAGTAGCCGCCGCACACCTGCGCGCCGCATTCGAGCAGGTGGCCCGCCATGGTGGCGCGGCCGAGCCGGTCCCAGTCGTCGGCGCGCCAGCCGAAATGCGACATCGCCGGCCCCACCGCGAGCGATGGATCGGCCACGCGGCCGCACACCACGATCTGCGCGCCGGCATCGAGCGCGGCGGCGATCGACTCGGCGCCGATGTAGGCGTTGGCGCTGACGATGCGCAGCCCGTCGAGCTGCGCACCGAGCGCGTCGTGCAGCAGCGCACGCTGGGCCGGGCCCGAGAGGTCGTCGCCCTCCACCACCGCGATGCGCGGTGCAGCGGCGCCGAGTTCCTGCGCCATGCGCGCGATCTGCCGGGCCGCGGCACGCGGGTTGGCCGCGCCGAAGTTGCTCACGATGCGGATGCCGTGCGCGAGGCAGCGCGCCAGCACGGGCCGCAGCATCGCATCGAGCAGTGGCTCGTAGCCGGCCTCGGGATCGTCGCGCCGGCGCAGCTGCGCGAGCGCGAGCGTGCGCTCGGCCAGGGTTTCGAAGATCAGGAAGGCGCGCTGCTGCGCGGGGCCCTCAAGGCCATCAGGGCGGTTGCGCAGCCGCGCGATCAGCGTGTCCACCACCGGTCCCGCCGCGTCGGTGCGGTCGCCGGAAAAACCGGCCGCGCAGCCGATCAGCAGGGGTGGTGGTGCATGGGCATTCATCGAGGCCGACTGTAGGCAGCGGCGTTCGATTCGTGAAATCGAAAATACAGATCAATTGATCCGTATTTCAGATGAATGAATCCTTACGGGACGCGCCATGAAAAAAGCCCCGCTCTCGCGGGGCCTGTGCCAGGGCGGCGGGGCGCTTACAGCGGCAGCGCGTCGCCGTGCGCCGCGGCGCGGGCTTCGGCACGCACGCCGGCGGGGTCGACCGCACCGGCGGCCACGTAGGTCATGCCGGCGGAGGCCGCTTCGGAGAAAGCGTCGGGGTTGTGGGCGGCGGCCACGGCTTCGGCGCGGACTTCGTCGCGGCTGCGCTGCGAGACGGCCTGCGCCACGCGGGCATTGGCGCCTTCGGCATAGGGATCGGCGCTGTGTGCGGCGGCGACGGCCTGGCTGGCCACGTCGGCACGGCTTTCGGCGGCGGTCAGGCGGTGCACGCCTTCATAGGTTTCGGCATGGGCGGCACCGGTGGCGGCAACGAGGGCAACGGCGACGGCGGAGAGGAGCTTGGAGACGGTCATTTCGATTCCTTGGTTCAATGGTTTCACTTCGGGACGTGTCGAACCGGTCTTGGGTGGGAAGCCATCCGTTGGGCCGGATGGCCGCCGCGCTCGGGGGCCTTGTTCAGCCAGACCAGCTGTGGGCCGGTCCGTGGAATCAATTGTGCGCCGGCAACCCCCGTAGAAACCCTGTGCAAAAGGAACCACGGCGTTCACGCGGTGGAAACAATGGAACGCGCCGAACCGCCGCAAGCGGGGGGCTCAGGCGGCCAGTTCCTCCACCCGCAGCGTGCTCGGCGCGCCCACCACCGCCGGGTGCAGCGCGAGCGCATGCAAAACCAGGTCGAGCTCGCGCTGGGGCACCGGCTGCGTCAGCACCAGCAGTTGCGGCGCCTCGGCAAGCTCAGGGGTCGCAAGCCGGAGTTCGCGCACGGGCAACTGCCGTGCCGCCAGCCAGCCCGACAGCGCCTCGATCGCTTGCGCCTCGCGCAGCGGCACGCGCAGGTAGTGCGCCGTGCGCACCTCGGCACGCGGCAACACCGGCAGCGTGCGCATCGCATGGGCATGGAAGCCCAGGTGCGGCACGCGCTGCGCCGCCCGCGTGCCATCGAGCCGCGCCACGTCCACCAGGTCGGCGATCACGGCCGAAGCGGTCTGCTCCGAGCCCGCGCCGGCGCCGCAGTACAGGGTCGTGCCGGCCGCGTCGCCCTTCACCATCACGCCGTTCATCGAGCCGTTCACATGCGCCAATGGATGCGAGTCGGGCACCAGCGCGGGCTGCACGCGCAGTTCGAGCCCGGCCTCGCCGAGGCGCGCCAGCCCCAGCAGCTTGATGCGGTAGCCCAGTTGCTCGGCGCAGGCCATGTCGATGCGCTGCAGCGCGGTGATGCCCTGTACTTCCACGTCCGCCAGGCGCACTTCCGCGCCGAAGGCATTGGCCGCGAGCAGCGTGAGCTTGTGCGCGGCGTCGATGCCCTCGATGTCGAAGGCCGGATCGGCTTCGGCATAGCCGAGCGCCTGGGCCTCGGCGAGCGCGGCCGCGAAATCGAGCCCCGCATCGCGCATCCGGCTCAGGATGAAGTTGGTGGTGCCGTTGACGATGCCCGCCACCCATTCGATGCGATTGGCCGCCAGGCCCTCGCGCAGTGCCTTGACGATCGGGATGCTCCCCGCCACCGCGCCTTCGTAGGCCACCGCCACGCCCTGGCGCCGGGCGGCGGCGAAGATCTCGGCGCCGTGCTCCGCGAGCAGCGCCTTGTTGGCCGTGACCACGTGCTTGCCGTGCGCGATGGCGGCCAGCACCCAGTCGCGCGCAGCGCCCGTGCCCCCGGCCACTTCGACCACCACGTCGACCTCCGGATGCGTCGCGACGCGCAGCGCATCGTCGGTGAGCGGCACTTCGCCTGCCACCTGAGCCGCACGCGCCAGGTTGCGCGCCGCCACCAACACCAGCTCGATCGGCCGGCCCGCGCGCGCCGCGATCTCGGCGTGGTTGCGCTGCAGCACGCGCAGGGTGCCCGCGCCCACGGTGCCGATGCCGATCATGCCGACGCGCAGCGCACGAATGGCCGTGGCGCGGCCGGGCAAGGACTCGAGGGACTGGACTGGATCGCGGTACATGGAAATCTCCGGATGAAAAACGAAAAACCCAGCTGCCAGAGCTGGGTTTCATTCATTCGGGAGAGAAGAGCGATTCACCAGGTGGCTGCCGAAACGGCCACCTGCGCGTGCTCAGGTGGCCGCGGTGGTAATGGTGCGAATCATTCGTGCAGCAGCAATTCCTGCCGTGCCGGCCTGGACGGACGGCAGCGCACGCGCCGGGAAGGCGGTGCAGGCGTTGGCGGGGAAGAGATGGCACGGCATGAGCGCCGCAGTGTACAGCAGCCCGGTGCCGGGCCGCCGGCGATGCCGCGCCCTGCCTGCGGCGATATGCGCAGCAGGCCTACAGCCCGCCGACACGGCGCGGCCTAACTTGACTGGCACAAGACAAACCGCACCCAGGAGGCCGCACCATGAAGAACTTCGTCCTAGAACCCAACATGCGGGCAGCCATCGGCGGCGCCTTCTATCCGTCGGGCTATTCGATGGTCATGTTCCCGAACGCCGAAGACGCCAACCGCGTCGGCCACCGCCTGATCGAGAAAGGCATGAGCGGCGACGAGATCTACCTGCTTCCCGCCGAGACCGTGCTCGCGGAGATCACACCGACCGTCAAGGAATCGGACGACCCCCTGCCCTCGGCCGGCACCGATGCCGCGACCGTGCGCGCCTACACCAAGCTCGCGCGCGAAGGCCATACCGGCCTGCTCGTGAAGACAAAGAACGAAGAGGAAGCCAACCGCATGATGGAAGAAGTGCGCACCGTGCCCTACTCCATCGCGCAGCGCTACCGCACGCTGGTCATCGAAGACCTCTGAAGCGGCTCACGCCGCCTGCGGCTCGGCCGCGCGCTGCACCACGTCGCGCGCCATGGCCTGTGCGAGTTCGTGCTCGCCGAGGAACACCGTGGCGGACGTTTCCTGCGTGAGCAGCCGCGCCTCTTCCTCGTTGTGGCTGCGCACGACGGTCTCGATGGCGGGGTTCAGCGTGCGCGCCGTCTCCATCATCTGGCGCACGTTCATCGCGTCGGCCACGGCCACCACGAGCACGCGCGCGCGGGCCACATGCGCCTGGATCAGCACCGCGGGATCGGCCGCGTCGCCCCAGACGGCCGCCACGCCGGCCTCGCGCAACTGGCCCACGAGCTCGCGGTTCTGCTCGGCCACCACGTAGGGAATGTCGTGCGCCGCGAGCTCGGCCGCAATGCGCCGGCCGACGCGGCCGTAGCCCACGAGCACGACCTGCCGCGAGAGGAACCGCGCCTCGGTGCTCATCGGCAGTTCGGCCAGCGGATGGTCGCGCGCCTCGAGCCCGCGCACCAGTGCAAAGCGCTTGTGCAGCCACTCCTGCAGCGGGGCGATCAGGGTGAACCAGAGCGGATTGGTGGCGATCGAGATCAGCGCGCCCGCCAGGATCAGGCTCTGCCCCTCGGTCGGCAACAGGCCGAGCGAGAAGCCCAGCCCCGCGAGGATGAACGAGAACTCGCCGATCTGCGCCAGGCTCGCGCTGACGGTGAGCGCGGTGCCGAGCGGATAGCGCATCGCGAGCACCAGGGCGCAGGCGGCGAGCGACTTGCCGATCACGATCACGCCCACCACGGCGAGCACCTGCAGCGGCCGCTCGAGGATCACCCACGGATCGAACAGCATGCCCACCGAGACGAAGAACAGCACCGCGAAGGCGTCGCGCAGCGGCAGCGATTCCTGCGCCGCGCGGTGGCTGAACTCGGATTCGCGCATCACCATGCCCGCAAAGAAGGCGCCGAGCGCGAACGACACGCCGAACAACGCCGCCGAGGCGAACGCGATGCTGACCGCGGCGGCGATCACGCACAGCGTGAACAGCTCGCGCGAACCGGTGCGCGTGACCTGCCAGAGTATCCACGGGAACACCCGCCGCCCCACGACCAGCATCAGCGCGACGAAGCCGCCCACCTGCAGCAGCGTGAGGCCCAGCGTCTGCCAGAGCGGATCGGCCGGGCCGCCGCCGGCCTGGCCGCCCAGCACGCCCGCGAGCGGCGGCAGCAGCACCAGCACCAGCACCATGGCGAGGTCCTCGACCACGAGCCATCCCACCGCGATGCGGCCGGTGAACGAGTCGAGGATGCCCAGGCTCTCGAGCGCGCGCAGCAGCACCACGGTGCTCGCCACCGACAACGACAGTCCGAAGACCAGCGCCGCGCCCCACGACCAGCCCACCAGAGCGCGAGCGCGCCGCCGAGCAGCGTGGCCACCGTGATCTGCGCCAGCGCGCCGGGCAGCGCGATGCGGCGCACCGCGAGCAGGTCGTCGAGCGAGAAATGAAGGCCCACGCCGAACATCAGCAGCATCACGCCGATCTCGGCCAGCTGTGCCGCGATGGCGCCGTCGGCCACGAAGCCCGGCGTGAAGGGCCCGATGATCACGCCCGCGAGCAGATAGCCCACGAGCGCCGGCAGGCGCAGCCGCGCCGCGATGAAACCCAGGACGAGCGCGAGCCCGAGGCCGGCGGAGATGGTGCTGATCAGGGAGACGCTGTGGGGCATCCGGCGATTGTGCACAGCGCGGGCTCCGCCCCGCCGCGCCGGGGCTTTCGCTTTATGGGGCGATGCGGCCGGCGTCCATCGGCTCGGGTGCCAAGGAGGCGACGCGGTCGCGCTGCAGTTCGGCCTCGAGCCGCTCGGTGTCGAGCTCGTTGGTCCAGCGCGCCACCACCAGCGTGGCAACGCCGTTGCCGATCAGGTTGGTCAGGGCGCGCGCCTCCGACATGAAGCGGTCGATGCCGAGGATCAGCGCCAGCCCCGCCACCGGCACGTCGCCCACCACCGACAGCGTCGCCGCGAGCACGATGAAGCCGCTGCCGGTCACGCCGGCCGCGGCCTTCGAGGTGACGAGCAGCACGGCCAGCAGCGTCATCTCCTGGCCGAGCGACAGCGGCGCGTTGGTGGCCTGCGCGATGAACACCGCCGCCATCGTCAGGTAGATCGAGGTGCCGTCGAGGTTGAACGAATAGCCGGCCGGCAGCACGAGCCCCACCGAGGCCTTGCTGGCGCCGAGCTTCTCCATCTTCTTCACCATGCGCGGCAGCACCGTCTCGGACGACGAGGTGCCGAGCACGATCAGCAGCTCTTCGCGGATGTAGCGGATGAACTTCCAGATGCCGAAGCCGTGCAGCCGCGCAATGAGCCCCAGCACCACGAAAATGAACAGCAGGCAGGCCAGGTAGAAGGTGCCGATGAGCTTGCCGAGCGAGAACAGGCTGTCGGTGCCGTACTTGCCGATGGTGAAGGCCATGGCCCCGAAGACGCCGACCGGCGCCAACTTCATGATGTAGTCGACGATGCCGAACAGCACCTGCGAGCCCTTCTCGATCACGTCGAACACCAGCGTGCCGCGGCCGCCGAAGCGGTGCAGCGCAAAGCCGAACAGCAGCGCGATCAGCAGCACTTGCAGGATCTCGCCCTTGGCGAAGGCATCGACCACCGTGGTCGGGATCACGTCGAGCAGGAAGTCGACCGGCCCCGTCATCCTCTCCGGTCCCGCCACCGAGGCGACCGCGGCGGCATCGAGCGTGGCCGGGTCGATGTTCATGCCCGTGCCCGGGCGCAGCAGGTCGGACATCAAGAGCCCGAACACCAGCGCGATGGTGCTCACAACCTCGAAGTACAGCAGCGCGAGCCCGCCGGTCCGCCCCACCTTCTTCATGTCCTCCATGCCCGCGATGCCGACCACCACGGTGCAGAAGATGATCGGCGCGATGATCATCTTGACGAGCTTGATGAAGCCGTCGCCCAGCGGTTTCATCGCCTCGCCGAGCGCCGGGAAGAAATGCCCGAGCAGCACGCCGATGATCACCGCGGCGATCACCTGGACGTAGAGCGAACGGTAGAGCGCGGGCTTGCGGCGCTGCGCAGGGGTCGTGTCAGCCATAAGTTCTTGCTGTCTCTGCGGGACTAACGAAAAAAACCCGCCGAAGCGGGTTTTTGTGGCTTGATGCCAGCCGGCACCGTCAGTGCATGTGCAGGCCGCCGTTGACCGAGAAGTCGGCCCCCGTCGAATAGCCGCCTTCGTCGGTGGCGAGCCACGAGATGATGGAAGCGATCTCGCTCGGTTCGCCCAGGCGCTTGACGGGAATCGTCGCGACGATCTTGTCGAGCACTTCCTGGCGGATGGCCTTGACCATGTCGGTGCCGATGTAGCCCGGGCTCACGGTGTTGACGGTGACGCCCTTGCTCGCGAGTTCCTGCGCCAGCGCCATCGTGAAGCCGTGCATGCCGGCCTTGGCGGCCGAATAGTTGGTCTGGCCCGCCTGGCCCTTGGCGCCGTTGACCGAGCTGATGTTGATGATGCGGCCCCAGCCCTTCTCGACCATGTCGCCCACCACCTGCTTGGTGACGTTGAACATGCTGTTGAGGTTGGTTTCGATCACCGCGCTCCAGTCTTCGGGCGTCATCTTGAGGAACATGCGGTCGCGCGTGATGCCCGCGTTGTTGACCAGCACGTCGATCGGGCCGTGCGCGGCCTTGGCGGCCGAGAAGGCCTCGACCGTGGACTGCCAGTCGCCGACGTTGCCGACCGATGCATGGAACTCGAAGCCGAGCGCTTTCTGCTCGGCCAGCCACTTGGCGTGGTCGCGTGTGGGGCCGCAGCCTGCGACGACAGTGAAGCCGTCCTTGTGGAGCCGCTGGCAGATGGCTGTTCCGATGCCACCCATGCCTCCGGTGACATATGCAACTTTCTTGCTCATGAGATTTCCTTGTGTGTGCGAAGCAAAAGCCTGAACGGCCGCCTTCACTCTAGCGAGTTTCAAGCCACCCAACTCTGAGGAAAACACTGAGCCAGGCTTGCAACCAGCTGTCACGGCGCGCCGCGGCTGCAACGATATGGCATGACTGCTGCCGTTTCATGCATAACCCGCCGTGCGCACGGAAATCAGTCGGCCTGCACCCCCGCCGCGCGGATCACCTTGCCCCATTTCTCGGTCTCGGCCGCCAGGTGGGTGCGCAGGGATTCCGGCGTGACCTTGTCCATCGGCACGGCTTCGGTGCTGAGCTCGGCGAAGCGATGCCGGACCGTCTCGTCCTGCAGCGCAGCGCGCAGCGCCGTGTTGAGCTTTTCGATCACGGCCGGCGGCGTGCCCTTGGGCGCATAGACGCCGTGCCACACCTTCACGTCGAAGCCCTTCAGGCCCTGTTCGTCGAGCGTGGGAATGTTCGGCATGCTCGACAGGCGCTGCGGCGTGGTCACGCCGAACACCTTCACGCGCTGGCCGTCCTTGATGACCGGCGCGGTCTGCGTGGTCTGGTCGCACAGCAGGTCGACCTGTCCGCCCATCACGTCGTTGAGCGCCGGGCCCGCCCCCTTGTAGGGCACGGTGGTCAGCTGCACGCCGACCTGGTGCGCGAACAACATGCCGCACAGCTGCGAGACCGCACCGATGCCGGCATTGGCCAGCGTGACCTTGTCCTTGTTGGCCTTCACGTAGGCCAGCAGCTCCTGGAAATTGCGGGCCGGGAAGTCCTTGCGCGACAGCAGCGTCATCGGCACGTCCATCACCTGGCCCACGTATTCGAAATCCTTCAGCGGGTCGTACGGGAGCTTCTTGTAGAGCGCGGGCGCGGTGGCCATGCCCATGTGGTGGATCAGGACGGTGTAGCCGTTGGGCGCGGCCTTGGCCACGCGCGCCGGCGCGATCGTGCCGCCGGCGCCGACCGTGTTCTCGACCACCACGGTCTGTCCGAGCGACTTGCCCATCGGGATCGCGAGCATGCGCGCCACCACGTCGGTCGGTCCGCCGGCCGAGTACGGCACGACCAGCGTGACGGGCTTCTCGGGCCAGGCGGGCTGGGCGAACGCGGGCGCCGCGGAAATGGCGAGCACGCAGGCGCTCGCCGAAGCGGCGATCACGGCCTTGAAGTTGCAGGTGGTTTTCATCGGGGTCATGGCGGGTTGTCTCCTTCTTTGGGGTGGGGTGAGGGTTCAGGCGCGTGCCGTTGCAAGCAGCCGCTCGGCCAGGCGCAGCACCGGCGCGTCGACCATGCGGCCGTCGAGGCTTGCGACGCCGCCGCCCGCGGCACGCACGGCCTCGGTCACGCGGCGTGCCCAGGCCAGCTCGTCGGTGCGCGGGCCGAGCCCCGCATGCACCGGCGCGATCTGGTCGGGGTGGATGCAGAACTTGGCGCCGAAGCCGCCGCGCCGGGCGCGTGCGGTGTCCGCGGCCAGCCGTGCCGCGTCGCGCCAATCGGCCGTGACGCCGTCGATCGGCGCGGCCAGCCCGGCACGGCGCGAGGCCATCAGCAGCGCCAGCCGCACCGGCACGAGCTCGGCCTCGTCGGCCTCGCAGGCGAGGCCCAGGTCGGCCTGGAAATCGAGATGGCCGAAGGCCAGCCGCAGCACCCGCGGCGCGGCGGCGAGTGCGTCGGCCGCTGCGAGCCCCGCGGCCGATTCGACCAGCGGCACCAGCACGCAGGCCGGGCCGAGCGCCTTGGCGATGCGCGCGAGATCGCCCGCATGCTCGGCCTTGGGCAGCACGACGCCCGCGATCAGCTCCTGTGCGGCCCACCCGGCCGCGGCCGTGCAATCGGCTTCATGCCACGGCGTGCCGGCCGCGTTGATGCGCACCAGCAGGCGCTGCCGGCGCGCACCGTCCAGCGCCGCGAACGACGCCGCGAGCGCCTCGCCTGCCGCGGCCTTTCGCGCGGGCGCGACCGCGTCCTCCAGGTCGACGATCACCGCGTCCGCACCCGTGGCCAGCGCGCGCGCATGGCGCTCGGGCCGGTCGGCCGGCACGAAGAGGAAGGTGCGCGCCAGTGCGAGCGGCGCCATGTTCATGGTCACACCGCGCCCGCCTCGCGCAGCGCCGTGATCTCGGCCTCGCTGCGGCCCAGGCTGCGCAGGATCGAATCGGTGTGCTGGCCCACGGCCGGAATCGGGTCCATGCGGTAGTCGAAGGCGCTCTGCCGCCCCGCCGGCAACAGCGCCGGGATCTCGCCGGCCGGCGAGTCCACCTGCCGCCAGCGCTCGCGCGCCCGCAGCTGCGGATGGGCCCAGAGGCCGGCCATGTCGTTCATGCGCGCATTGGCGATCTGCGCGGCGTCGAGCCGCTCCAGCACCTGCGCGGTGCCGAGCGCGCCGAACACCGCCACGATGATCGCGCGCAGCGCCTCGCGGTGCTCGTTGCGCCGCGCATTGCTGTCGAAGCGCGGGTCGGCCGCGAGCGCCGGCTGCAGCAGCACCTTCTCGCAGAACAGGCGCCACTCGCGCTCGTTCTGCAGCCCCAGCATCACCGTGCCGCCGTCGCCGGCCGGGAACGGTCCGTAGGGATAGATGGTGGCGTGGGCGGCGGCACTGCGCGGCGGCGGCGGCGCGCCTTCGTAGGCGTAGTACATCGGATAGCCCATCCACTCGGCCAGCGCCTCGAGCATCGACACGTCGATGTGCGAGCCCTCGCCGGTCCGGCCGCGCTGCAGGAGCGCCGCGAGGATGCCGGTGTAGGCGTACATGCCGGCCGCGATGTCGGCGATCGAATTGCCCGATTTGCACGGATCGTCGGGCGTGCCGGTGACCGAGAGAAAGCCCGCCTCGCTCTGGATCAGCAGGTCGTAGGCCTTCTTGTCGCGGTACGGCCCGTCGTCGCCATAGCCCGAAATGTCGCAGACGATGAGCCGCGGATGGCGTGCCCGCAGCGCCTCTGCGCCCAGGCCCATGCGCGCGGCCGCGCCGGGCGCGAGGTTCTGCACCAGCACGTCGGCACCCGCGACCAGTTCCTGCAGCACCGCGAGCGCGGCGGGCCGCTTGAGGTCGAGCGTGACGCTCTCCTTCGAGCGGTTGACCCAGACGAAATGCGAGGCCTGGCCCGCCACGCGCGCGTCGTAGGCCCGCGCGAAGTCGCCGGCGCCCGGGCGCTCGACCTTGATGACGCGCGCGCCGAGGTCGGCGAGCTGGCGGGTGCAGAACGGCGCCGCGATGGCGTGCTCGAGCGAGACGACGGTGATGCCGTCGAGCGGTCTTGTCATGGGCTGGTTTCTCCGTGTTGTCATGCGAGCACCGCGGTGGCCTGCATCGTGAGCCAGCCGTCGGCGTCCTCGCCCCACAGCGCGAAGTGCTGCCTGCCGTCCGCCTGCGCCGTGTCCGGCCTGCCGTGCACACGGAACGGCGCGGTGTCGAAGGTCGGGCGCAGCGCGCGGAACTCGAAGCGCGCGATCTGCGCGCCCGGCTGGTTGCGGCGCAGCAGGTCGAGCAGCAGCGTCGCGATCAGCGGGCCGTGCACGACCAGGCCGGGATAGCCCTCCACTTCGGTCACGTAGCGGCGGTCGTAGTGGATGCGGTGGCCGTTGAAGGTGAGCGCCGAATAGCGGAACAGCAGCACGTCGTCGGGCACGATGCCGCGGCTGAAGGCGGCGTCCTGCGGCGCGGGCACGGGCGGCGGCGCCGGCTCGCCGGGCTGTGCGGCCGCGCGGTAGACGATGTCGTGCTCCTCGGTCAGCGCCAGGCCGCGTGCGTTGTGCATCTCATGGCGCACGAGCACGAACACCAGCGCGCCCGTGCGGCCCGCCTTGTGCGTGACCGAGACGATGCGCGACTGCCGCTCGACCCGGTCGCCGACGCACAGCGGGTTGCCCGCCTCCCAAGCGAGCCGCCCACCGGCCCACATGCGGCGCGGCAGCGGCACGGGGGGCAGGAAGCCGCCGCGCCGCGCATGGCCGTCGTCGCCGAGCTCCGACTGGCGATGGTGCGGCAGGAAATACAGCCAGTGCCAGAGCGCGGGCAGCCGCGTGCCGGCCGCGGGCGGCG
>CAMLCW010000137.1 GCA_946478645.1 uncultured Variovorax sp. | reverse complement strand
GACCTTCATCGAGGTGTACCTCGAGGACTACCACGTCGGCCCGTTCCACCCGGGGTTGGGCAGCTTCGTGACCTGCGACGACCTGCGCTGGGAATTCAACAAGAACTTCTCCGTGCAGACGGTCGGCGTGGCCAACCGCCTCGGCCGCGCCGGCAGCCCCGTCTACCAGCGCTGGCAGGAGCAGTTGCTCAAGTACCGCGAAGGCAAGCCGCCGAAGTTCGGGGCCATCTGGCTCACCTACTACCCGCACGTCATGATCGAGTGGTATCCGCACGTGCTGACCGTCTCGACGCTGCACCCGGTCGGGCCGCAGAAGACGCTCAATATGGTGGAGTTCTTCTACCCCGAGGAAATCGTCGCCTTCGAGCGCGAATTCGTCGAGGCCCAGCGTGCCGCCTACATGGAAACCTGCGTCGAGGACGACGAGATCGCCGAGCGCATGGACGCCGGGCGCCGCGCGCTGATGCTGCGCGGCGAGAACGAGACCGGCCCCTACCAGAGCCCGATGGAAGACGGCATGCAGCAGTTCCACGAGTGGTATCGGCAGACGATGCATGCCGCCTGAGCTGATGTCGGCGGTGCCGGCGGGCAGGGGCGGCTGATGCAAGCGCTCTGGATGGTGCTGGGCGCCTTTCTTTTCGCGACCATGAGCGTGGTCGTCAAGGTGGCCTCGGCCTGGTTCAACAGCGGCGAGATGGTGCTCGGGCGCGGGCTGATCGGCATCGTGTTCCTGTGGCTGCTGGCGCGCAGCCGCGGCGTGTCGATGGCCACGCGCTACCCCGGCATGCATGCCTGGCGCAGCATCATCGGCGTGGTGTCGCTCGGCGCGTGGTTCTACGCCATCGCCCACATGCCGCTCGCCACGGCCGTCACGCTCAACTACATGAGCAGCGTCTGGGTCGCGGCCTTCCTGGTCGGCGGCACCTTGCTCGCATGGGTGCCGGTGCGCGGGCGCGACGGCCGCGTCGAGCGCCCGCCGCTGCAGGGCACGCTCGCGGCCACGGTGCTCGCGGGCTTCGTGGGCGTGGTGCTGATGCTCAAGCCCTCGGTCGAAGGCAGCAACGGCTTCGCGGGCATGCTGGGCCTGCTGTCGGGCCTGACGGCCGCCTTTGCCTACATGCAGGTGGTGGCGCTGTCGCGCATCGGCGAACCGGAGCTGCGCACCGTCTTCTATTTTGCGGTCGGCTCGGCCGTGGCCGGCGCATTCGCGACCGCCGCCACCGGTTTTTCAGGCGGCGGCGCCTGGACATGGCAGCATGCGCTCTGGCTGCTGCCGATCGGCCTCCTGGCCGCCCTCGGCCAGCTCTGCATGACGCGCGCCTATGCCACGGCCAAGACCCAGGCCGGCACCCTCGTGGTCGCCAACCTGCAGTATTCCGGCATCATCTTTGCGGCGTTCTACGGCGTGGTGCTGTTCGACGACCGGATCGACGCCGCGGGCTGGACCGGCATGGGGCTCATCATCGCGAGCGGCATCGCGGCCACCGTGCTGCGCCAGCGCGCCGTGCCCAAAGCGCCGGCCGAGGAACACTGACAGACAACGCCGCGCAGCGAACCGATCAACGCGACAGCAGCGAAGGAATCCGCCATGTACACCACCCTCGTCAGCGTCGAACAACTCCGCGCACTTCAGGCAGGCAGCACGCCCCTGATGGTCTTCGACTGCACCTTCGACCTCATGGCGCCCGAGGCCGGCGCGAAGCAGTATGCCGCGGCCCACATCCCGGGTGCCGTGCATGCGGACCTCGACGACGACCTGAGCGCGCCGCACGGCCGCCCCGGCGCGCACGGCGAGGTGGTGGTGGCGCAGGAAGACGGCGTGCCGGCCTCCGGCGGGCGCCATCCGCTGCCGAGCCGCGAGAAGTTCGCGCAATGGCTGTCGAGCATCGGCTTTTCCAATGACATGCAGGCCGTGGTGTACGACCGCAACGGCGCCAACTACTGCGGCCGGCTCTGGTGGATGCTCAAGTGGATGGGCCACGATGCCGTGGCCGTGCTCGACGGCGGCCTGCAGGCCTGGCAGGCCGAGGGCGGTGAAGTGACCGGCCGTGAGGAGCCCGCGCGCTTCCAGTCGAACTTCGTCGCCGGCGAGCCGCTCGCGCGGCTCGTCGCCACCGACGAGGTGGTGCGCCGGCTCGGCCAGCCGGGCCAGAACCTCATCGACGCGCGCGCCGCCGCACGCTATCGCGGCGAGGTGGAACCTCTGGACCCGATCGCGGGTCACATCCCCGGGGCCCTGAACCGGCCCTTCGCCGAGAACCTCGGCCCCGACGGCAAGTTCAAGCCGGCATCGCAGCTGCGTGCCGAGTTCGAGGCACTGCTCGCGGGCCGCGATCCGGCGACGGTCGTGCACCAATGCGGCAGTGGCGTGAGCGCCGTGCCCAACCTGCTGGCGATGCAGATCGCGGGGCTGGGAACGACCGCGCTCTATGCCGGCAGCTGGAGCGAATGGAGCAACACCCCGGGGCTGCCGACCCGGCAAGGCGCAGAACCATGAAACGCATCCGACCCCGACGCACCTCATCCGGCTTCGCCCTCGCAGCGGCGGCCGCCCTGGCCGCGACCTGCATTCTTCCTGCACAGGCCCAGCAGCATCAGCACGCGCATGTGCATGGGCAGGTCAAGCTCGACGTGGCGGTCGACGGCCCGACCGTGGTGATCGCGATGGCATCGCCGCTCGACAACCTCGTGGGCTTCGAGCGCGCACCGCGCACCGACGCCGAGAAGAAAGCCGCCGAGGACGTGGTGGCGCAATTGCGCGCGGCCGACAAGCTCTTCACCATCGACCCTGCCGCCAACTGCAAGCTCGGCCCGGTCGAGCTTCGCTCCAGTGCGCTCGGCCTGGGCAAGCCCGACCCCGCCGAAACCGCGGGCCACGCCGACCTCGACGCCACCTTCTCCTTCAACTGCACCAGCGCCGCCGCGGCGAAGTTCATCGACGTGAGCCTTTTCTCCGCCTTCAAGGGCATGCGGCAGATCGACGCGCAGCTCGCCACGCCGCAGGGCCAGTTCAAGCGCCAGCTCAAGCGCCCGGGCGGCGCCAAGGCAGCCCAGCCGGTTCGCCTCGGCTGGGGCCAATGAGGCCGTGAACACCGTCGCCGCGGGCCACGCGCCGCCGCTGCGCGTGGTGCTCGCCGCCGAAGGCCTGCGCTTTGCGTGGCCCGGCGCGGCGCGGCCCTGCATCGACATCGAGGCCTTCCGCATCACCGCCGGCGAATCGGTCTTCCTGCACGGGCCGAGCGGCTGCGGCAAGAGCACGCTGCTGTCGCTGCTGGCCGGCGTGCTGGTGGCCGACGAGGGCCGCGTGAGCCTGCTCGGCCATGACTGGTCGAAGCTCTCCGGCGCGGCGCGCGACCGCTGCCGCGTGGCCCATGTGGGCTACATCTTCCAGCAGTTCAACCTGCTGCCGTACCTGAGCGTCGTCGACAACGTGCTGCTGCCCTGCCGCTTCTCCGAGCGGCGCAGCACGCAGGCGGCGCAGCATGGCGGCAGTGCACGCGCCGAGGCCGAGCGCCTGCTCGGCGACATGGGCCTCGAGCGCAGCCTCTGGCAGCGCCCGGCCATGCAGCTCTCGGTGGGCCAGCAGCAGCGCGTGGCCGCCGCGCGCGCGCTCATCGGCCAGCCCGAGGTGGTGATCGCCGACGAGCCCACCTCGGCCCTCGACGAGGACCGGCGCGAAGCCTTCCTCGACGTGCTGCTGACCGCCTGCGCACTCAACCGGAGCGCGCTGGTCTTCGTGAGCCACGACCAGCGCATCGCCCAGCGCTTCGCGCGGCATGTGCTGCTGCCCGAGATCAACCGCGCGGCGGTGGGCGCTTCGGAGGTGGCATGAATACGGACTTCCGGACGCAGAAGGAAGACAAAAGTTACGCAGAGGTCGCAGAAGACTGTCAGAACATTTTTTTGGCTTTTCTTTTGCGACCTCTGCGAAACCTTTGCGTCCTCTGCGTCCTGCCCCCGCATTCTTCGGCCATCGCCTCATGAGCGCCCTCTTCTCCATCGCCTGGCGCAGCGCCTGGAACCGGCGCTTCACGCTCGCGCTCACGGTGTTCTCGATCGCGCTGTCGACCTTCCTGCTGCTCGGCGTCGAGCGCATCCGCACCGAGCTGCGCGAGAACTTCGCGTCGTCGGTCTCGGGCACCGACCTGATCGTCGGCGCGCGCACCGGCTCCACGCAGTTGCTGCTCTATTCGGTGTTCCGCATCGGCGCGGCCACCAACAACATCTCCTGGAAGAGCGTGCAGGCACTGGCCGCGCACCCGGGCGTCGACTGGGTGGTGCCGCTGTCGCTCGGCGACTCGCACCGCGGCTTTGCCGTGCTCGCCACCTCGCCCGCGTACTTCACGCACTTCCGCTACGGCAACCGCCAGCCGCTCGCGCTGCGCGAGGGCAAGCCCTTCGACGCGCTGTTCGATGCGGTGGTCGGCGCCGAAGTGGCCGACCGGCTCGGCTACCACGTGGGCCAGAAGATCACGCTCGCCCATGGCGGCGGCGAACTCAACACCGCCGAGCATGCCGACAAGCCCTTCACCGTGGTGGGCGTGCTCGCGCGCACCGGCACGCCGGTCGACCGCACGGTTCACATCGGCCTCGAGGCGATGGAGGCGATCCATCTCGAGTGGGTGGGCGGCGCGCCGATGCCGGGCGTGAAGATCCCGGCCGAGCAGGTGCGCAAGTTCGACCTCAAACCGAAGAACGTGACGGCTGCGCTCGTGGGCCTGAAGAACCGCGCCGCCGTGTTCGGCGTGCAGCGCTGGATCTCGACCTACAACGGCGAGCCGCTGATGGCGATCCTGCCCGGCGTGGCGCTCGACGAACTCTGGAGCGTCGTCGGCGTGGGCGAGAACGCGCTGCTTTTGATGTCGGCGCTGGTGGCGTTCGTCAGCCTCGCGGGGCTGGTGTCGGTCGTGCTGGCGGGCCTCAACGAGCGGCGTCGCGAGCTCGCGGTGCTGCGCGCCGTCGGCGCCGGCGGGCGCCATGTGCTCGCGCTGCTCGCGCTCGAAGGCGCGATCGTCACCGTGCTCGGCGTGGCCTTCGGCGTGGCGATGGCCGTGCTCGGCATTGCCCTGCTGGCGCCATGGCTGCAGTCGCAGTTCGGGCTGACACTGCGTCTTTCGGAACCTACACTGAACGAATGGCTGCTGCTGGCGAGCCTGCTGGCCGCGGGCTGGCTGGCGAGCTTGCTGCCCGGCATCCGCGCCTACCGGCTGTCGCTGGCGGACGGACTCTCTCCGAGGATTTGAATGAACAACAACGACATGCGCTGCCTTCATGCTCCTTCCCGCGTCGCGATCGCCCTGGCGCTTGCGACCTCGCTGCTGTCGCCCGGCGCCTGGGCCGCCGACCCGGCACCCAAGGACACCACCGCCTCGAACCCGCTCGGCGGCAAGGCCGCCGCGGCCAAGGCCGTGCCCGGGCAGCCGCGCCAGATCAGCTGGGAAGAACTGGTGCCGAAGGACTGGGACCCGGCCAAGGAATTCAAGGGCATCGACCTGAGCGCGCTCGAAGACGGCGACCCGCGCGCCAACGAGCTGCTCATGAAGATGCAGGAGGTGTCGAACAACGCCCCCACCAACCCGGCAATGAACGGCGTCGACGTCAAGATCCCGGGCTTCATCGTGCCGCTCGAAGAGGTCAAGGGCGAGGTGACCGAGTTCCTGCTCGTACCTTACTTCGGTGCCTGCATCCACACCCCGCCGCCGCCCGCGAACCAGATCCTGCACGTCGTCACGCCCAAGGGCGCCAAGTTCCGCGCGATGGACACCGTGTGGGTCACGGGCAAGCTGCAGACCAAGCGCAACGACTCGATGATGGGCGTGAGCGGCTACCACATGAGCGCCGCGAGCGTCACGAAGTACACGGGCGGCGCGAAGTAAGGCGCCGCCAGGCGGCTCAGGCTTTGCTGCCGCGCGCGGCCTTCGGCGCCGGCGCGGCTTTCCTTTTCTCGTTCCTGACAGCCGAGGGTGACCGCGGCGCAGGCGGCAGCGCCGGCGCCTCGCGCGCCGACTTCATGTGGCCGCTCTCGCCGGTCGTCATGCCGACGATCTTTGCCAGCTGGCGGCTCACGCTCACGTAGGCATGCCCGATGCGGCTGTCGAAATACAGCGAGTCGCCGCGCGCGAGGCGCACCACGTCGCCGTTCTCGAAATGGACCTCGATCTCGCCCGAGAGCACATAGGCGAACTCCTCGCCCGTGTGGCGCGTGAAGTCCTCGGGGCCGTGGACCCGGCGCGCATGCACCGTGCCCACGATCGGGCTCATCTGCTTGCCGGCCGCGGTGGTGCCGAGGAATTCGTAGGCGATCGACAGCCCGCGGTACACCACGCCCTTGCCCGCGCGCGTGACCACCGGCCCGTCGAGCTGCGCGGGCTTCACACCCGCGCCCGCGAACATCGCGTTCATGTCCATCTCGAGCGCGCGCCCGAGCGCCGTGAAGTTTTCGTAGCCCAGCGCGAGCTGCCCGCGCTCGGCGCGCGAGATGGTGGTGATCGACACGCCCGAGCGCTCGGCCAGTTGCGCCAGCGTCCAGCCGAAACGCTTGCGCGCGCTGCGCAGCCGGTGGCCGAACGTGGTGCGGTCCAGCGTGGGCGCTTCGTCTTTCGGCTTGGTCCCTGTGTGTGGATTCACGCTTGGCTTTCTCTCTCTTGTGGTGCCTGGCGATTTTGCCAGCGGGCTGCCGCCCATCCATGGCAACCCGGATGACGCAGGCCTGGAAGTTGCGTATACGCAAATTGCATTGACGCAAATTTCACCGGATCGGTGCACCGTGGTTTCCCCTTGGTGCGTTGCATTTAATTTGCGTATCCGCAAATTCTTTCCTACACTTTCGGCCGATGACCTCCAGCACACCAACGCCGACGGCAACCGACTACCTCGTGATTGGCGGCGGCATTGCCGGGGCTTCGGTGGCCCACTGGCTCGCACCGCATGCCCGCGTGATCGTTCTCGAGCGCGAAGCCCAGCCGGGCTACCACGCCACCGGCCGCTCGGCCGCGCTCTTCATGGAAAGCTACGGCACGCCACAGGTGCGCGCCCTCACCATGGCGAGTCGCGACTTCCTCATGCAGCCGCCCGAAGGCTTTGCCGAACATCCGCTGCTCACGCCGCGCGGCGCGATGATGGTGGGCAGTGCGGCGCAGTCGGCCGAGCTCGACGCGCACTGGAACGTGCTGCGCGCCATGGACAGGGAAGCGAAGCGCCTCAGCGGCGAAGAGGCGATCGCGATGGTGCCGGCCCTGCGACCGGAGCAAGTGGCCGGCGCGGTCTACGAGCCCGATGCCGCCGACATGGACGTGCACGCCATCCATCAAGGCTACCTGCGCAGCATGCGTCGCGCAGGCGGCACGCTGGTGTGCAACGCCGGCGTCACGGCCTTCGAGCGCATCGGCGAGCGCTGGCGCGTGACGGCCGGCGGCAATGTCTACGAGGCACCGGTGCTGATCAACGCCGCGGGCGCCTGGGTCGACACCATTGCGCAGCTGGCCGGCGTGCGGCCCATCGGCATCGAGCCGCGGCGCCGCTCGGCCTTCATCTTCGCGCCGCCCGAGGGCGAAAGCGTCGCGCACTGGCCGATGGTCTTCAGCGCCGACGAGGGCTGGTACATCAAGCCCGATGCCGGCATGCTCCTCGGCTCGCCGGCCAATGCCGATCCGGTCGACCCCCAGGACGTGCAGCCCGAGGAGCTCGACATCGCCATCGCGATCCACCGCATCGAGGAAGCCACCACGCTCGCGATCCGCCGGCCCACGCGCACCTGGGCCGGCCTGCGGTCCTTCGTGGCCGACGGCGACCTGGTCGGCGGCTTCGATCCCGATACGCCCGGCTTCTTCTGGGTGGCCGCGCAGGGCGGCTACGGCATCCAGACCTCGGCCGCGATGGGCGAGGCCTGCGCGGCCCTCGCGCGCGGCCTGCCGCTGCCCGCGCGCATCGCCGATTTCGGCCTCACGGCCGAGATGCTCGGGCCGCAGCGCCTGCGCAGCGCCGCCGCGGCCTGACCAGAAAAAAGACGACCACCCCACCCAGGAGACGATCCCATGCGTGTGTTCAGCGCCTCGCTCGCCACGGAAACCAACACCTTCGGCCCGATGCCGACCGGCCTTGCCTCGTTCAAGGACCGCGGCTACTTCGCGGCCGGTCAGCATCCCGATGCGATGACGCTGTTCTCGGGCCCGCTGTGGGCCGCGCGCATCCGCGGCAAGGACAAGGGCTGGCAGCTGTTCGAAGGCATGGTCGCCGGCGCGCAGCCCAGCGGCACGACCACGCGCCACGCGTACGAGACGCTGCGCGACGAGCTGCTGGCCGACCTGCGCGCGGTGCTGCCGGTGGACATGGTGCTGCTCGGCCTGCACGGCGCGATGGTGGCCGACGGTTACGACGACTGCGAAGGCGATCTGCTGGCGCGCGTGCGGCAGATCGTCGGGCCCGGCGTGGTGGTCGGTGCCGAGCTCGATCCGCACAACCATCTCACGCCCGAGATGGTCGCGAACGCCGACCTGATGATCTCGTTCAAGGAATATCCGCACACCGACGTGCTGGAGCGCGGGCTCGAGCTGGTGGACCTCTGCGCGGCAATGGTCGAGGGCAAGGTCAGGCCCGTGGCCGCGGTGGTCGACTGCGACATGATCGTGACGGTGCACACCTCGCGCGAGCCGGCACGCGGCTTCGTCGAGCGCATGCAGGCGCTCGAGGGCAAGGACGGCGTGCTGTCGATCTCGCTCACGCACGGCTTCTCGTGGGGCGACGTGCCCGAGATGGGCACCAAGGTGCTGGTCTACACCGACGGGGACGCGGCCAAGGCACAGCGCCTGGCGCGCCAGCTCGCCGACGAAGTCATCGCGATGCGCGACGGGCTCACCGTGAACTACCCCGGCATCGATGCCTCGCTCGACGAGGCACTGGCCTTCGACCGCGGCCCGGTGGTGCTCGCCGACGGCGCCGACAACCCCGGTGGCGGCGCCGCGAGCGACGCGACCTTCATCCTGCGCCGCCTGGTCGAGCGCGGCATCGGCAACGCGGCGCTCGGCCCGATGTGGGATCCGATCGCGGTGCGCATTGCCTTCGACGCAGGGGTCGGCGCGCGGCTTGCCATGCGCCTCGGCGGCAAGATCAGCCCGCTCTCGGGCGACCCGATCGACCTCGAATGCACAGTGAAGGCGCTGCAGCACGACCTGGTGATGACGGGGCTTGCCGGCACGCCCACGCTGATGGGCGACAGCGCGCTGATCGAAGCCCACGGCATCGAGATCGTGCTGATCACGCTGCGCAACCAGGCCATGGGCACCGACCTGTTCACGCAGCTGGGCTGCGACCTGGCGGCCAAGAAGATCATCGTGGTCAAGTCGTCGCAGCACTTCTACGCGTCGTACTCAAAGGTCGCGAAGCACGTGATCTATGCCGGCGCGCCTGGCGCGGTCACGCTCGATCTCAACACCCTGCCCTACCGCAAGGCGCGGCTGCCCAAGTGGCCGATCGGCGTCGCGGCCACCTGAGCCACTCCTTCTTTCACTGCCCCACCGGAGTACCGACCATGAAACGACGAACGCTCGCAATCCGCGCTGCCCTGGCTGCGCTCGCGCTTTCCGCCGCGTGCCTGCCGGCGCTGGCACAGGCGCCCGCGCCCAGGACGCTCAAGGTGGTCGCGCATGCCGACCTGAAGATCCTCGACCCGACCTTCACCACCGCCTACATCTCGCGCAACTTCGGCTACATGGTGTACGACACCCTGTTCGCACAGGATTCGTCCGGCAAGCCGCAGCCGCAGATGGTGGAGAAATACACCGCATCGAAGGACGGCAAGGCATGGCAGTTCACGCTGCGCCCGGGCCTCAAGTTCTCCGACGGCAGCGCCGTCACCGCGGCCGACGCAGTGGCCTCGCTGCAGCGCTGGGCCGCACGCGACAGCCTGGGCCGCGCGATGACCGCGGCCGGCGCCGAGTGGAAGGCGACCGATGCGCGCAACTTCACGCTCACGCTCAACGAGCCCTTCGGCATGGTGCTCGATGCGCTCGCCAAACCCTCTGGCTTTCCGCCGGTGATCCTGCCCGAGCGGCTCGCGAAGATGCCCGCCACCGCCCCGCTGCCCGAGGTGCTGGGCTCCGGCCCCTTCGTCTTCAAGCGCGACGAATGGGTGCCGGGCAACAAGGCGGTGTTCGTGCGCAATCCGCACTACGCTGCGCGCAGCGAACCGCCCAACGGCCTGGCGGGCAGCAAGAAGCCGCACTTCGACCGCATCGAGTGGCTCTACCTGCCCGATTCCAACAGCGCCATCGCGGCGCTCAAGCGCGGCGAGGTCGACCTCGTCGAGCAGCTGCAGCCCGACTACATCGCGCCGCTGCGCACCGACAGCAGCATCAAGATCGGATCGGGCGGTGCCTACCAGGGCTTCCTGGTGATGAACCAGCTGCATCCGCCGTTCAACAACCCGAAGGTGCGCCAGGCCCTGCTCGCGGCGGTGAACCAGGAGCGCTTCGTCGCGGCCATGGGTTATCCGCTCGACATGCGCATGGCCTACTGCCCCACCTTCTTCATCTGCGGCAGCCCGAACGAGACCGCGGCCGGTGCCGAGCCCTACCGCAAGCCCGACGTCGCCAAGGCCAAGAAGATGCTGGCCGACGCGGGCTACAAGGGCGAGAAGGTGGTGCTGCTGGTGCCCAGCGACGTACCCTACCTCAACGCCGAGGCCCTGATGGCTGCGCAGACCATGAAGAGCATCGGCATCAACGTCGATGCGCAGAACCTCGACTGGGCCTCCATCGGTGCGCGCCGCGCCAAGCGCGACGCGCCCGAGGCCGGCGGCTGGAACATGTACGTCACGGTGGCTGGCGAGTTCGACGTCAACTCGCCGATCAGCAATGCCTACCTTGGCGCGGCCTGCGGCAACACGCTGCCGGGCTGGCCCTGCGACAAGCCGCTCGACGAATTGCGCGCCGCCTGGCTCAAGGAAACCGTGCCCGCAAAGCGGAAGGAACTGCTCGACGCCTTCCAGGTCCGCGCCTACGAGGCGGTACCCTACATCAACGCCGGCCAGTACTCGGCCGCCTTCGCCGCGCGCGCCGACCTCAAGGGGCTCGACAAGCTCTGGGCCGGCATGCCGATGTTCTGGGCGCTCAGCCGGTAGGCCACACGCACATCGCCATGGGCTACATCGTTCGGCGCTTCATCTCGACGCTCCCCGTCATGGCGGTGGTCGCCGTGGTGGTGTTCCTTCTGATCCACCTGTCGCCGGGCGATCCTGCGGCACTGATCGCGGGCGACCTCGCAAGCGTGGAAGACATCGAGAAGCTGCGCACCGCGCTCGGGCTCGACCTGCCGCTGTGGCAGCAGTTCGCGCTGTGGATCGGCAAGCTCTTCACCGGCGATCTCGGCACGTCGATCTTCACGCAGGTGCCGGTCTCGCAGCTGCTGGGCCAACGGCTGGAGCCGACGGTGTCGATCGCCGCACTCACCATGCTGATCACGCTCGTGGTCGCGGTGCCGCTGGGCACGCTCGCGGCCTACCGCGCGGGCACCTGGGTCGACCGCCTCGTGATGCTGTTCGCGGTGCTCGCGTTCTCGGTACCGGTGTTCCTCGTCGGCTACCTGCTGATCTATGCCTTCGCGATTCAGCTGCCGTGGTTCCCGGTGCAGGGCTATGTGCGCTTTGCCGACGGCCCCGGCGCATGGCTGCGCTCGCTGGTGCTGCCGTGCGTGAACCTCGCGCTGGTGTACATCGCGCTCGTGACCCGTATGACGCGCGCCACCGTGCTCGAGGTGCTGCACGAAGACTACATCCGCACCGCGCGCGCCAAGGGCCTGGGCGTGCTGCCCGTGCTCGGGCATGCGCTGCGCAACGCGGCGATCCCCATCGCCACCACCGTGGGCGTGGGCATTGCGCTGCTCATCGGCGGCGTGGTGGTCACCGAGACGGTGTTCGCCATTCCGGGCGTCGGCCGGCTGGTGATCGATTCGGTGCAGCGCCACGACTACCCGGTGATCCAGAGCGTGCTGCTGCTGTCGGCCGGCGTGTATGTGCTGATCAACCTGCTGATCGACCTGAGCTACCGGTTCTTCGACCCGCGCATCAGCTACTGACCGGCCGCCATGTCCAGCATCCTTCCGATGAATCCACGACCCCTGCACGCCACGCCCTCCGAGCCGTTGGCCGACGAGGTGCCCTTCGTGCCGCCGCGCTGGCGCTGGGCCCGCAAGCATCCGACGCTGATCGTCGGCGCATTGCTGCTGGTCGCCGTGGCCGTGCTGTCGATCGCCGCGCCATGGATCGCCACCCACGACCCGCAGGACATCGATCCGCTCGCACGCATGCAGCCGCCGTCGGCCGAGCACTGGTTCGGCA
>CAMLCW010000136.1 GCA_946478645.1 uncultured Variovorax sp. | reverse complement strand
CGCGCCGGCCGAAGACTGGCTCGACGCGATCACCATCGCGCCGGCCCGGGCGCTCGGGCTGGCCTGGGACGGACGCATCGCGCCGGGCTGCCCGGCCGACCTCGTGCTGCTCGCGGCCGTGGGCGAGCATGAACTCATCGGACCGCGCGGGCGCGAGCGCATCGTGATCCGCAACGGTCGCATCCTGGAGACGACACCATGAGCATGGGCAAGCCGATGGCCAACTATGCCGCCGCCAAGCGCGTCGGCGATTTCGTGTTTTTGAGCGGCGTGGTGGCGGTCGATCCGGCCACGCGCCGCGCGGTGGCCGGCTACGACGCGCTGCCCGACGAGGGCCGTGCCGCGCTGCAGGGCCTGGGCTACGCCACGGGCCAGATGTCGGTCGACATCTTCGAGGCGCCGATCGTGGCGCAGAGCTGGTTCGTGCTCGAGCGCATCCGCGAAATCGCGGCCGAGCACGGCGGCACCATGGAAGACGTGGTCAAGCTGGTGCAGTACTTCCGCCACCTGCCGCACTACGCGTTCTACAACCGCGTGCGCGGGCTGTTCTATCCGGGCGATCCGCCGGTCAGCACGGTGGTCGAGGTGTCGCGCTTCCTGCCGGGCGACGAGGTGCTGGTGGAAGTGGAAGCCACCATGTACCTGCCCCAGCCGCAGCAGCGCATCACCTGACGCCGGCGCCCTTGAGCAGGAAATCGGTCACCTGCTCGATGAGGTAGCGCCGGTCGCGCTCGTCGCCCTGCTGGGCCGTGTCGCGGAAATAGGCGGCTTGCGTGGCGTGGTCGGCGTAGAACTGGGTCACGGCCCAGATGTGAAACAGCACCAGCATCGGATCGGCATCGTCCATCAGGCCCTGGGTCATCCAGTTGCGGATCACGGCGGCGGCCTGGTCGGTGCGCTGCTTGCTCGTGTCCATCATGCCGCCGAGCACCGGCGCGCCGCGCATCATCTCCGCCGTGAAGATGCGCGAGCGCAGCGGATGCTCGAACGAGAACACCATCTTGCGATGGATCAGGTCGCCGAGCACCTTGCGCGGGCCGAATGCCTCGTCGGCAAAGCCGAACACCACGATCCAGTCGTTGAGGATGTCCTGCAGGATCTGCCGGTAGAGCGCCTCCTTGCTCTCGATGTAGTAGTGCAGCTGGGCCTTCGAGAGCCCGGCCTTGTCGGCAATGGCCTGGGTCGAGGCGCCCGCCAGCCCGTCGCTCGCGAACACTTCGATCGCTGCCTGGTTGATGAGGCCGAGCACCTGCGTGTACTTGCGCGAGCGCCCGCGCGTGGCGGGGGCTTCCGCGCCGCCTTCGCTGCCATCGCTTGCGGGGGGCGCGCGCTGGCTCACAGCTGCAGTTCCAGCTCGGTGCCGCTGGCGCGCGAGCAGCACAGCGCGACCTTGTGGCGGCGCTCGCTCGCCGTGAGGCAGAAGTCGCGGTGTTCGGCCGCCGTGCCGTCACCCTCCACCACGCAGGTGCCGCACAGGCCCTGCTGGCACGACACCGGAATGTCGATGCCCACGTCGTGCAGCGCATCGACGGCGGTCTGGTTGGCCGCCACTGGCACTGTGATGCCGCGCCGCGCGAGCCGCAGCGTGAAGGGCAGCCCCGTGGCCGCACCGGCGTCGGAGGGCGCGGCGAAGTACTCGGCGTGCAGCGCGTCCTCGGGCCAGTGCGCGGCGGCCTCGCGCACCGCCTGCATGAAGCCGCCGGGGCCGCAGACGTAGAGCTGTGCGCCGGGCGTGCGCTCGGCCAGCAGCGCGCGCAGGTCGATGCGCTGCGCGGCGTCGCCCTGGTCGAGGTGCAGCCGCAGGTGCGGCGCGAGCGCGGGCGCGCGCAGCGCAGCGGCAAAGGCCAGGTGCTCCTCGCTGCGCGCGAACACGCAGAGCGTGAACGGCGCGCCGCGTGCCGCGAGCGCCTGGGCCATCGCGAGCAGCGGCGTCATGCCGATGCCGCCCGCGAGCAGCAGATGGTGCGAGGCCGCCTCGCGCAGCGGAAAGGTGTTGCGCGGCGCGCTGATCGCGAGCAGGTCGCCTTCGCGCACGCGCTCGTGCATCGAGGCCGAGCCGCCGCGGCCCTGGGCCTCGCGCTTCACGCCGATCAGGTACGGCGCGGCAGCGCCGGACGGCGCGCGCGCGAGCGAGTACTGGCGCGAGAAGCCGCCGGGCATGTGCACGTCGATGTGCGCACCGGCCTCGTAGCCCGGCAGCGGCCGGCCCCAGGGGTGCGCCAGCTCGAAGGCGAGGATCTCGGGCGTCTGGCGCGTGATGCGTTCGACGCGGACGGTGAGGGTGCGTTCGAGGCTCATGATGGTGTGGATCTCAGATGCGTTGCAGCTTGCGCGTGACGCGGTCGATGAAGTGCGCGCGGTCGTCGGCGGTGACGGCGTTCATGTCGTGCAGCTGCAGCCACGTGACCTTGCAGCGCAACGCGAACAGCGCCCGCAGCGCGCGCGTGAAGAGCCGCCGGCCCGGGTCGCCGATCAGCATCACGAACCAGCGCGGCGAGCCGCCCGTCGTCACCACCGTGAGGCGGCGGATGTGCCGCAGGCCCGACGAGGCGACCTGGCCCTTGCGCTCGGCGGGCAGGAAGGCCACGCCGGGCAGCCACACCCGCTCGAGCCAGCCCTTGAGCATCGAAGGCGGTCCGTGGAACCAGGTCGGGTAGACGAACACCAGGTGCTCGGCCCACAGCAGCGCTTCGACGTGGGGCTTCACGCGTTCACGGATCAGGTCGGGGTTGTCGAGGTAGGCGATGCGCTCTTCGCGCGTGAGCGTCGGATCGAAGCCCTCGGCATAGAGGTCGATCGCGCGGACCGGGTGTCGGGGTTCGAGCGCCGCGAGGGCGGTGCGGTAGAGCGCGTGGTTGAAGCTTTCAGGGTTCGGATGGCAATGAACGACGAGCGTTTTCATGTGAAGGGCCGGTTCGCCTATCGGCGAGACGGGGTCAGAGCCCAACGAAACAAGGGACGCGCGGTGCCTTATGGCAACCCAGGCGCCGGCATCTGACCCCGGCGCAAGCACCGCGCGGCCCGCGGAAAGAAGAGTGGCTTTACTTGCCCGTGAGCTGCTTGCGCAGCTCCACGCCCGTGCCCTTGTTGACGAACTGCGTCGTCACGACCTTCGAGAGGTCGACCTCGCCGGGCTTGTAGAGGCCGGCCTTGACCATCTTGTCGTAGAAGTCCTTCACCCGCGCCTCGTCCATGGCGCCGATGCCCTTGGTGAGCGACTCGCCGCTGTCGACGATGCCCATCTTCTTGATCAGCGCGATGGAGCCTTCGAGCGCGGCCACGGGCGAGTCGGGGTTGGTCTTGGCGATCAGCGCGTTGGCGGCCTTGTTGTCGCCGTAGAGGTAGTTGTTCCAGCCGATGATCGAGGCCTCGATGAACTTGCGCACGGTCTCGGGCTTGTTCTTGACGAGGTCGGCCCGCGTCTCGATGGTGGTCGCATAGGTCGAGAAGCCGTTGTCGGCCAAAAGCTGCACCACCGGGTCGAAGCCGGCCTGCGCCTTGATCGACAGTGGCTCGGAGATCGCGTAGCCCTGCTGGATCGACTTCTTGTCGGCCAGGAACGGGCCGACGTTGAAGGTGTAGGGCTTGAGCTGCGCATCCTTGAAGCCGTGCTCCGACTTCATCCACTGCCAGAAGCTGAACTGGCCGTCCTTGCCGATGAAGGCGACCGGCGCCTTGGTCATGTCCTTCAAGGTGTCGAAGCCCTGGCCCGGGTGCGCGAACATGGCCTGCGGGTCTTTCTGGAAGAAGGCCGCCACCACCACGGTGGGCACGCCGTTCTTCACGTTGTCGAAGGACTGCAGCAGGTTGCCGGTCATGAGGAAGTCGACCTTGCCGGCCGGCAGCATCGGCCGGTTGTTGACCATCGGGCCGCCCTGCTGGATCTCGACGTCGAGGCCGTACTTCTTGTAGGTGCCGTCCACCAGCGCCTGGTAGAAGCCGCCGTGGCCGGCCTGCGCCTTCCAGTTGGTGGCGAACACCACCTTTTCCTGGGCGTGCGCGGCGAAGGCGGCACCCGCGAGCGCCAGGCCGAAGGCCAGCGGGCGAAGATCGAAAGCGTGGATGCGCATGGGATGGACTCCTGTGAACGGGGGTGGAAAAACGAATGTACTTCTCAGCGCCGAGCGGCCATGTCGGGGGTCCAGCCGCGGGTCTTGCCGGGGTTCATGAGGCCCATCGGGTCGCTGCGCTTCTTGAACTCGATCTGCTGCGTGTCGATGCTCTTCATGCCGCCGTCCTCGATGGTGACGACATGCGGGTTGAAGATCTTGCAGCCGCCCTGCGACTCGATCTCGCGGATCACCTCGTACTGGTGGGCCTCGCCCTTCCAGCGCACGAGCAGGATGCCGAAGGTGCCGCACTCGCCGCCCGCGCGCGCGAAGTCCTGGTGCTGCAGCACGTCGTCGCCGAAGATCGCGAGATGCCGCTCGACCACGGCCGGATCGAAGGGCTGGGCATAGGCCACCTGCAGGTAGGTCCAGCCGCGGTCGGCCTTGAGCGCTTGCAGCGTCGTGTGGTTGAAGGCGCACTCGTAGGCCGGCGGCAGGCCGTCGGCGAGCAGCTCGGCCTCGGTGCCTGCGACCGAGATCGTGCCGCCCTGCGCCGCGGCGAGCGCGCGGAACTCGGCCATCGATGCGGGCGAGACCATGGCGAACACCGCATGCCGGTCGGCCGGAAAGCGGTCGCGCATCGCGGTGTAGTAGGGCGAGAAGCGCGCCTCCACGGTCGAGAGCAGAAAAATGTCGAGCGTGGGCGCCTGGGCCGCGATGCCGAAATCGAGCGCGCCGCGATAGCTGTCGAACAGCACCGTGCAGTGCACCCAGTCGACGGCCGGGCTCAGCGCCACCTCCACGTCGAGGATCACGCCGTTGGTGCCGAAGGCATGCTGCACCTGCTGGATCTCGTCGCCGTGCAGTTCGATGATGCGGGGCTCGCGCTCCACCGTCATGACGCGCGCGTGCAGCATGTTGCCCGGATCGCGCAGGATGCCGTGGCGGAACGAGCCGATGCCGCCGAAGCCGCCCGCGATGAAGCCGCCGATCGAGGCGACGTGCCAGGTCGACGGCCACATGCGCAGCGCCTGGCCGGTTTCGCGCGCAGCAAGGTCGATGTCGTGCATGCGTGCGCCGGCTTCCACGCGCAGGCGGCCCGGCTGGATGTCGAGCACGCGGCACATGCCGGTCACGTCGAGCACGATGCCGCCTTCGAGCGGCACGCACTGGCCGTAGTTGCCGGTGCCGCCCGCGCGCACGGTGAGCGGCAGCTGCCATTTGGCGGCCACGGCGCAGGCCTGGCGCACATCGTCTTCGGTGCTGACCTTGACCACGAGATCGGCCACGCAGCCCGCAAGCTGCGCGCTGAGGATCGGGCTGTACCAGTAGAAGTCCTTCGACAGCTGCTTGCGCTGCGCCGGCGCGGTGACGAGGTTGAGGCCGCGCAGGTCTTGCTGCACGGCGTCCCAGTCGATCGCGGGCATGGCGGGCGGCCTAGCGTTCACGGCGCATCTCGCTCTCGTGCCAGTGGCCGAGCACCAGGCGCGACAGTGCCGCGAACACGATGAAGATCACGATGCCGAGCAGCGACACCAGCAGCAGCGCCGCGAACATCATCGGGATCTCGGTGCGGAAGCTCGATTCGAGGATGCGCGAGGCCAGTCCGGTTTCCTTGCCGGCCGTGCCCGCGGTGAACTCGGCCACCACGGCGCCGATCAGCGCCAGCCCGCCCGCGATCTTCAGGCCCGCCATGAAGTACGGCAGCGCGCTCGGCGCGAGCAGGTAGCGGAAGGTCTGCCAGGGCGAGGCCTTGTAGAGCTGGAACAGGTCGCGCAGGTTGCTGTCGGCGCTCTTCAGGCCGATGACCGTGTTCGACAAAATGGGAAAGAACGCCACGATCCAGGCGCACAGCAGCAGCGCCGCGGTGGTGCTCGACACGTAGATCAGGATCAGCGGCGCGATCGCGATGATCGGCGTCACCTGCAGGATCACCGCGATCGGGAACAGGCCGATCTCCACCCACTTGAAGAGCGCGAACGCGATCGCGAGCAGCACGCCGCCGACGATGGCCGCGGCCAGCGCGAGCAGCGTGAGCCGCACGGTGAACCACAGCGCGCTCGACAGCGAGTCCCAGTTGTCGACCAGGGTCGAGAGGATGAGCGAGGGCGCGGGCAGGATGTAGTGCGGAATGCCGTTGGCGCGCACCATCCATTCCCACAGCAGCAGCAGCGCGGCGACCACCGCCGCGGGCACGGCGATGCGCAGCACCGACTCGCGGCGCAGCTGCCGGTCTTCGTGCGCGCGCAGGTCATCGGCGGTGGGCGTGGCCCGGTCAGTGATCGACGTCATTCAGGGCTCCATGCAGCGAGCGCGACACGGCCGTGCAGTGCGCGTTGTAGCGGCTCGAGGTGCGGAAGTCTTCGCCGCGCGGATAGGGTTCGTCGATGCGGATCTCGTCGATCACGCGGCCCGGGCGCGCGGCCATCACCACGATGCGGTTCGACAGGTACACCGACTCGTAGACGCTGTGCGTGACGAACACCACCGAGAAGCGGTGCTCGCGCCAGATCGCGAGCAGGTCGTTGTTGAGCTTGATGCGCGTCATCTCGTCGAGCGCGGCAAACGGCTCGTCGAGCAGCAGCAGGCGCGGATGCGTGACCAGCGCCCGCGCGATCGACACGCGCATCTTCATGCCACCCGAGAGTTCGCGCGGGTACACCCCGGCAAAGCGCGAGAGGCCGACCATCTCGAGCACCTGCTCGACCACCGGCGCGGCCGCATCGCGCGAGGTGCCGGCCAGCTTGAGTGGCAGCCAGACGTTGTCGAACACCTTGGCCCAGGGCATGAGCGTGGGTTCCTGGAACACGAAGCCCAGGTCGCGGTCGCTGCGCGCGTCCTTGGCCGCGCCGGTGTTGGCGCCCGACCAGAGCATCTCGCCCGAGCTCGGGCGGGTCAGCCCGGCAATGAGCCGGAGCGCGGTGCTCTTGCCGCAGCCCGACGGGCCGAGAAAGCTGATGAAGTCGTGCTCGCCGACGTCGAGCGTCATGCCCTCGAGCGCGAGCGTGCCGTTGGCGAAGCGCTTGCCGACCTGGCGCAGGCTGACCAGCGGCGTGGCGGTGGCGTCGTTCGGGGGTGTCGTCATTTCCATGCGGGCTCGTTGGCAAGGCGCGAGAGCGGAAAGCGGTCGACCTCGTGCAGCAGGTCGACGAAGCGGCGGCCGACATGGTCGAGCACCGCGGCGCCCTTCTCGGCGGTGGCGCGGGTGGCGTCACCGGCCGCGCCCGCGGGGTTGATGTCGTGCATCTGCCAGCCGAGCTTGCCGCTGGGCGTGATCGACAAATACTTGTTCTCGGCCGCGAGGTCTTCGGTCAGCGAATGGAAGTTCTGGAACCGGTCCTTCTGCACATGGTCGGGCGTGAGGTGCAGCATGACCGAGCTCTCGAGGTCGCCGGCATGGATGCCGTGGCGTCCCTCGTGCGCGGTGAAAAGGCCTTCGGGCAGGCCCAGCGTGTACCAGTTGGCGGCCACCACCATCATGCCGTGCGCCTCGCGCAGGTCGCGCGCCACGATGTCCATCACGCTCATCTGGCCGCCGTGGCTGTTGTAGAGCACCAGCTTGCGCACGCCGGCGCGGGCCACGCAGGCGCCGATGTCGGTCCACAGCGCGATCAGCGTCGCGGCGGACACCGTCAACGTGCCGGGGTAGCGCGAATGCTCGTTGCTCTTGCCGTAGGCCACGGTCGGCAGGAAGAGCACGGGCAGGTCGTCGGGCAGGTGCGGCAGCGTGGCGCGCACCATGCCGTCGATGGTGGCCGTGTCGGTCGACATCGGCAGGTGCGGACCGTGCTGCTCGGTGGCGCCGACCGGCAGCACGGCGATGAGCCGTTCGCGGTCGAGGCGGGAGAATTCTTCGCTGGTCAGGTCCGACCAGAAGCGGCTGCGCAAGGGGGCGGTTTTCATCGTGGCGGTCCTCGTGGTCGAACGGGCAGGATGATGAGCTAAATTGTCCGATCGGTCAAAAAAACATGGATCGGGAATAACCCGCGCCCGATCTCAGGCTCCGTCAAATTTCACCGTCCGGTCAAAATTCAGCGGCGCACGACGTAACGAGTCACGGCGGGCGGCGATTCGCCGATGTGGAATGCCAGCCGGCGCTCGCGCAGCGCCATGTCGGCCGCCGTGGCGCGCGTGAAGCGGCGCAGGTGGTCGGTCCAGCTCTCGTCCACGATCTGTTCCACGTAGCGCCCCGGCTCGGCGATGTCGTGCAGCAGCTCCCAGCCGATCGCGCCCTGGCCGAGCCGTGCGCGCCGGGTCTGCTGCATCACGAGGTGGAAGGCGGCCGCGCGCGCGGGGTCGATGATGTATTCGATGGTGATGACCACGCGCCCGCTTTCCTCGGGCCGCTCGGCCGGCGGGCCCGCGACCCAGCCGGCGCGCGCCGGGCTCATGTCGGCCTCCTCGCCAGAGATGTCGGTCACCCAGCGCAGCGCAGCCAGCATCACCAGCGTGCCGCTCGCCGCGGCGATCTCCAGGCTGGTGCGCAGGTCGCTGACCGTGGCCACCTGACCCCAGAGCGCCGCGCCGATCGCGCTCGCGCCCATGATCGCCATCTGGTAGGTCGACATGCCGCGTGCGCGCACCCAGTCGGGCAGCGCCAGCTGGGCCGACACCGAGAGCGAGTTGGCCACCGTGATCCAGGCCATGCCGCCGAAGAACATCGCCGGCACCGCCACCCAGGCATTGGGCGCGAAGGCCATCACCGCGGTGGCGGCCGACTGCAGCAGCGTGCCCCGCAGCACCAGCTGGTCGCGGCCCAGCGCCTGGCGCACCCGCGGCAGGAACAGCACGGCGATGATCGCGCCTGCGCCCATGGCGGCCAGCAGCAGCGTGAAGGTGCCGGCGCCGCCGCCCTTGAGGTTGCGCGCCAGCAGCGGCAACAGCGCGAGCAGCGCGGTCGAGTGGAAGAAGAAGATGGTGATGCGCGTGAGCACCGCGCGCATGCGCTGCGACTGCCAGACGAACTGCACGCCCACGCGCATCGCGCTGACGAGCCGCTCGCGGCCGAGCGGGTTGGGCGTGTGCTCGCGCCGCCAGCGCAGCACCACGAAGCCCGAGGCCACCGACAGCACCGCGTTGAGCGCGAACACCCAGACGCTGCCCGCGCTCGCGATCAGCATACCGGCCGTGAGCGGGCCGATGATGCGCGAGGCGTTCATCGCGATGCCGTTCAGCCCGAGCGCCGCCGGCAGTTGGGGCCGCGGCACCAGTTCGGGCACGATGGCCGAGAACACCGGCCAGCGCAGCGCCAGGCCGATGCCGTTGGCGAAGGTCAGCGCCAGCAGCAGCGGCGCGGTCATCACGTCGAGCGAAATGGCCACGCACAGCACGATGGCGGTGCCCGCGAGCCAGAACTGCGTGGCGACCAGCCAGCGCCGCCGGTCGAGGATGTCGGCCAGCGCGCCGCTCGGCAGGCCCAGCAGGAACACCGGCAGCGTGGAGGCCGACTGGACCAGCGCGACCCAGATCGGCGAGCTGGTCAGCGAGGTCATGAGCCACGCCGCCGCCACGTCGTTCATCCACATGCAGATGTTGGCGATGAGCCAGGTGCTCCAGAGCATGCGGAACACGGGCAACTTGAGCGGCTCCAGCGCCGAGAACTTGGGCGGGCGCGGCTGGGCAGGGGAGGCGGGTGTTTCTTCGGGAGAAATGGGTGGCATGTGCCTCCATTGTGCCGGGCGCCCTGCCCGCGCCCGCTCAGCGCGCCAGGTGCCCAAGCGGCCAGGCGCTGCTGGCCTTGACCTCGCCGAGCGAGAAGCTCGTGTGCAGGTCCTTCACGTTGGGCAGGTTCATGAGGTGCTGGCGCGCGAAGGCCGAGAAGCTGTCGAGGTCCTGCGCCACCACCTGCAGCTCGAAGGTGCCGGTGCCGCTGATGTAGTGGCAGGCCACCACCTCGGGCAGGCGGCGGATCGCCTCTTCGAGCTTGCGCGTGGCGTCCACCGTGACCCGCTCGGTGTCGACGCGCACGAAAGCGAGCACGCCGAGCCCGATCTTGTGGCGGTCGATCTCGGCGTGGTAGCCGCGGATGAAGCCGGCCTCCTCCAGTGCGCGCACCCGGCGCCAGCACGGCGCGGCCGACAGGCCCACGCGCTGCGCAAGCTCGGCGTTGGTGAGGCGGCCATCGGCCTGCAGTTCTTGCAGGATTGCAAGGTCGAACTTATCAATGCTTTCCATGAACCCCGATATTAAGCAAGATTCTTTCTGGAACCCGGCTTCCGGGGGCCGAAAACGCAAACACCTGTCAGTAACCCCGGCATACACTTTGCGTGATCATGGGCTCGCGCCCGACCCGGGCACAGACCCACACCCCAGCCAGGCCCACAAAGCCCTGCCATACGGAGACAGACACATGAACGCCCCGCTGCCCGAACACATTCGCCGCGCGCTGGAAACCGTCACGCTCGACGACAAGTACTCCCTGGACTACGGCCGCGCGTTCATGAGCGGCGTCCAGGCGCTGGTCAAGCTGCCGATGCTGCAGCGCCTGCGCGACAAGCAGGCCGGCAAGAACACCGCCGGCTTCATCAGCGGCTACCGCGGCTCGCCGCTCGGCGGCTACGACCAGGCACTGTGGAAAGCCAGCAAGTTCCTGAAGGAACAGAACATCGTGTTCCAGCCGGGCGTGAACGAAGAACTCGCGGCCACGGCGCTCTGGGGTACGCAGCAGCTGGGTTTTTCGCCCGCGGGCACCAACAAGTTCGACGGCGTCTTCGGCATCTGGTACGGCAAGGGCCCGGGCGTGGACCGCTGCTCCGACGTCTTCAAGCACGCCAACATGGCGGGCACCACCGAATGGGGCGGCGTGATCGCGGTGGCGGGCGACGACCACATCTCCAAGAGCAGCACCGCCGCGCACCAGAGCGACCACATCTTCAAGGCCTGCGGCACGCCGGTGTTCTTTCCGGCCAACGTGCAGGAAATTCTCGACCTGGGCATCCACGCCTTTGCGATGAGCCGCTTCTCGGGCGTGTGGTCGGGCATGAAGACGATCCAGGAGATCGTCGAGTCGAGCGCCACGGCCATGATCGACCCGGACCGCGTCGAGATCGTGGTGCCCACCGACTTCGAGATGCCGCCCGGCGGCCTGCACATCCGCTGGCCCGACCATGCGCTGGAGCAGGAAGCCCGGCTGATGCACTACAAGTGGTATGCCGCGCTGGCCTACATCCGCGCCAACCGCCTGAACCACAACGTGATCGAAGGCCCGAACGACCGCTTCGGCATCATGGCCAGCGGCAAGGCCTACAACGACACCCGCCAGGCCCTGATCGACCTGGGCCTGGACGACGCCACCTGCCGCCAGCTCGGCATCCGGCTGCACAAGGTGGGCGTGGTGTGGCCGCTCGAGGCGCAGCTCACGCGCGACTTCGCCACCGGCCTGCAGGAGATCCTGGTGATCGAGGAGAAGCGCCAGGTCATCGAATACCAGCTCAAGGAAGAGCTCTACAACTGGCGCGCCGACGTGCGGCCCAACGTGCTGGGCAAGTTCAACGAGCTCGACGGTGATTTCTCGGGCGGCGAATGGGCCATGCCCAACCCCACGGCCAACACGCTGCTGCGCGCCAATGCCGACCTGAACCCGGCGCTGATCGCCAAGGCGATCGCGCAGCGGCTGCGCAAGCTCGGCATCCTCGACCAGGCGGGTGCCGACATGCGCGCGCGCATCGACGCGCAGATGGCGATCCTCGAGGCCAAGGAGCGCTCGATGGAAGTGATCAAGGTGGGCGGCGTGCAGGGCGCCGACCGCCAGCCCTGGTTCTGTTCGGGCTGCCCGCACAACACCAGCACCGTGGTGCCCGAAGGCTCGCGCGCCATGGCCGGCATCGGCTGCCACTTCATGGCCACCTGGATGGACCGCTCCACCATCGGCTTCACGCAGATGGGCGGCGAGGGCGTGCCGTGGGTCGGCCAGCAGCCCTTCACCACCGACAAGCACATCTTCGCCAACCTCGGCGACGGCACCTACTTCCACAGCGGCCTGCTCGCGATCCGCCAGAGCATCGCCGCGGGCGTGAACATCACCTACAAGATCCTCTACAACGACGCCGTGGCCATGACCGGCGGCCAGCAGGTCGGCGAGCGGCCCGAAGGTCACTCGGTGCTGCAGATCGCGGAAAGCCTGCATGCCGAGGGCGCCAAGAAGGTGGTCGTCGTGACCGACGAGCCCGAGAAATACGAGGGCGTGAACATCCCCGGCCAGGACGTGAAGGTGCGCCACCGCGACGAGCTCGACGAAATCCAGCGCGAGTTCCGCGAGATCGCCGGCACCACGGCCATCATCTACGACCAGACCTGCGCCACCGAGAAGCGCCGCCGCCGCAAGCGCGGCAC
>CAMLCW010000135.1 GCA_946478645.1 uncultured Variovorax sp. | reverse complement strand
TCCGGCAGGGTCACGGCGCGCAGTCCATCGGCGCGCAGGCGTTCGAGCAGCAAAGGCAGTACCTCCAACAACACAGGATTCCCCGAAGCGGTGCGTGCGGCATTGCCGTCGTGCAGCAGCAGGATGTCGCGCGCTTGCAGCTTGCGCACCAGGCGTGCCATCACCTTGGCCGGGTCGCCCTCGCGCGTGTCGAAACCGCGGCGGGTCCAGCTCACGAGCGAGAGGCCGAGGCGGTGCAGCACGGGCGCGAGGAACGGATTGCGCAGGCCGGCCGGCGCGCGAAAACAGGTCGGGCGCTCGCCGGTGGCCTCGAAAAGAATCTCCTGCGCGCGCGAGATCTCGGCTGCGAAGCCGCGCGGGCCCAGGAACGAAAAATTGTGACGGTGCCGCGCCGTGTGGTTCTGCACGCTGTGGCCGCGCGCGACGATCTCGCGCGCGAGCGCCGGATGCGCGCGCACGCGCTCGGCAATGCAGAAGAAGGTGGCGCGCTGGCCATGGGCGTCCAGCAGGTCGAGCACCTTCGGCGTGACGTCGGGGTCGGGCCCGTCGTCGATCGTGATCGCCACCTCGCGCCGCAGGCCGGCCGCTTCGGGCAGGCGCGTCACGTTCGGTCCGAGCAGGCTGCTGCGCGGCGTGAGTCCGGCACCGGTGATCAGCGCATGGTTCAGCACGATGGCGCCGAGGGCCCAGGGCAAGGCGCCGGGCACCAGCGCGCCGGTGCCGATGGCCGCCACGTGCAGCGCGGCGCTGGCACGGATGGACAGCGGCAGGGGCCAGGATTCAGCGGCGGCGGCGACGTTGGCGGCAGACATCGGGCGCGATTCTCCCATCAGCCCGGCACGGATGACGCCGATGGCGGCGAGGCAAGCCGGCGCGCGAACGCGGCCGAGAGCAGCAGCGCGAGCAAGGCGCCGGGCGCCACCACGCGTCCGATCGACGACAGCGCCGGAATGTCCGAGATCGCGATCAGCCCGAACGACACCACCGTCGTCACGTTGGCGAGCATCAGCGAGGCCAGCGTGTCCTCGTCGGCGCGTCCCGCCACGCGCAGCTGGTCGAAGAACAGCGCGTAGTTCGAACCGACCGCCACGATCAGCAGCAGGCCCACCAGGTGCAGGATGCCGAGCGGCACCTGCAGCACGGCCATGCCGCCCAGCACCAGCACCACGGCAAAGACCAGCGGCTGGCAGACCGCGACCAGGCGCTGCCACGAGCGCAGGTAGATGCCGAGCAGCACCACCACCGCGAGCGCGCCGAGCAGCACCTGCACGAAGGCTTCGTGCAGGTAGCGCTTGTAGAGCCCGGCCAGTTCGCGGCCGACGTCGACCACCTGGACCTGGGGCGCATCGGCCAGGGCCTGCTCGAGCCGCGCGGCGTCGAAGCGCGGGCCGGGGTGCAGCACCACCAGCGTCGACCATCCGCCGCCGGGGCGTTCGTACATGAGCGTGTTGACGGCCCAGCCCAGCGGACCGCCCGCCAAGTCGGCGCGCCGCACCGGCGCGAGCTGGCGCGCCGCTTCGATCTCGGCCAGGAACGGTCCGAGCCGCGACGCCGGCAGCGGCGAGCCCTCGGTGGCCTCGGCAAGCCGAGCGCGCAGGGTTTCGGCATCGGGGATGCTGGCCAGGCGCGCGGCTTGCGTGGCCACGCTCGGCAGCACGCGCGTCACCGTCTCGAAGCCGGCGAGCTCACCCTTGTCGACCAGCGCCTCGAGCCGTGCAGCCGCGGCCTCGGTGTTGCGCAGCGCCGCTTCCTCGTAGGCGCCATGGACCACGACCAGCGTGCCGCCGTCGCCCGTGCCGATGTCGGCGCGCAGCATCTCGTCGAGTTGCTGGGCCGACTTGGGCACGGGGCTCATCGCGCCGAGATCGGCGCGCCAGAGATGGCCGCCCTGCCAGACGACGAGCGCGAACGCCGCCACGCCGAGCCCTAGCAGCACCCAGCGCAGCCGCGGCAGGCCGCGCACGAGCTTGCCCGCCGCCAGTGCCATGTACTTGCGCATGCCCATGCCGCTGGCGCCGTCGGGCGCGAGCACCGGCAGCGCATGGCGGGTGGCGAGCGCCGCCGCCACGAGCCCCGCGATCGAGAACACGCCGAGCTGCGCGAGCCCCGGAAAGCCCGAGAACACCAGCGCCGCGAAGCCGCACACCGAGGTGAGCAGGCCGAGCCGCACCGTGGGCCAGTGCACGGCGCGCCAGTGCGCCCAGCCGGTGCCCGCCACGGCCGCGCCGCGCGCCTGGATCAGGTAGTAGATGGCGTAGTCGACGGTCTCGCCGATCAGCGTGCTGCCGAAGCCCAGCGTCATGCCGTGGACCGAGCCGAACACCAGGCTCACCGCGGCCGTGCCCACCACCACGCCCGTGGCGACCGGCAGGAACGCGATGACCAGCGCGCGCGGCGATGCGAAGGCCAGCAGCAGCAGGATGCCCATGACGATGCCGCCGATGATCGCGAGGTGCACTGCCTCGGTCTTGATCTTGTCTCGGCTCAGCACCGAGAACACCGGCGGCCCGCTCAGGAGCAGCGTCGGCTTCGCCTCCCCCATGTCGCGCGTGGCCGCGTCGAAGGCCGCCTGCACCCGGGCGATGGCCACGGCCTGAGCGTCGAGGTCGCTGCCGGCCGCATGCGTGGTGGCGATCAGCAGTGCGCGCGGCGCGGTGCGCGACATCCAGACGCCGCTCTCGCTGCGCGGTGCGCTGGCCGGCACCAGTTCCATGGCGATGCGCTGCGTCTCGCCGGTCGGGTCGCGGTCGAGCAAGGGCTTGATCGCGTTGCCGGCCGGGGTGCCGAGCGTCGAGAGGGTTTCGTTGATCGCGTCGCGCAGGCCCTCGACGGTGAACTGCTCCGGCCGCACGCCGGGCGACAGCTGGTAGCGGTGCGTGAAGACCCAGTTGCCGGACTCGGTCCAGTCGCCGGTATCGCCGTTCTGCACCAGGTCGAAGAGCCGGCTCTCGCGCATCGCGCCGGCCACCGCGCGCGACACGGCGGCGCGCTGTTCGGCGCTGGCGCCGCCCTCGATGCCGAGCATCAGCGTGCGCGAGGCGACGCCGCTCTGCAGCTGCTCGATGAGCACCTGCTGCCGCGCATCGGGGCTTTGGGGCAGGAAGGCCGAGAGGTCGGCGCTGAACGTGGTGCGCGCGATCTGCAGCGCGCCCGCGAGCACGACCACAAGCCACACCAGCAGCACCAGCGCGCGGCGCTGCCGGCTCGGCGGCCCCGCCGGCGTCCCGGCAGCGATCACGGCGTGGTGCGCCCGGCAGCGCCGGCCGGCGCGGGGGGCGCAGTGCCCGGGCGCTCGGGCGAGATGTTCATCACCGAGCGGTCGCCGCCGACGAATTCCATCTCGAGGCCCAGCACCTCGCTCGCGCGCCCGGTCATGCGGATGCTGCGCATCTGCGACGCAAGCCGGCTGTCGAGTGGCGTGAGGTCGAGCGTCCAGTTGGCGGCCGAGCCGCCGACTGTGCTGCGAAAGTAGCGCTGCAGCGTGGCGCCGTCGCCCGTCAGCGTGCCGCGCATCGCCTCCACGAGGCCGAGCAGCTCGGGCATGCTGTCGAGCGTGAGCACACGGTTGCGGCCGCCGCGCGACAGCGTCAGCGTGTTGCCTTCGACGGCCATGGTCTCCACGCGCGGCGACAGCGTGCGGCGCACCAGCTTGTCGGGCGCCTCGAAGCTCAGCGTGCCGCGTGCATTGAGCGGGCCCTCGAGGCCGTGCACGAAGCGTTGCTCGGTGAAGCGCGCCTCGCCGCTCTTCTGCTTCGACAGCAGCCCCATCAGTTCGGGCAGGTCGAAGGCCCAGGCCGGCGCGGCGCAGCAGGCCAGTGCCAGCAGCAGGCTCCTGGCGAGCCGGTCAATGCGAGTCTTCGAGCCAGAAATCATGGAAGTTGAACCAGTTGTACGGATGGGCGCGGCACAGCGCCTCGAGGCGCGCCGCATAGGCTTGGACGGCCGCGTGGATGCGGCGTTCCCGCTCGGCGGGATCGGCGATGCGCTCGCTGAAGTCGGCCAGCGGATCGAAGCGGACATCGTAGCGCGCGCCGCCGCCGTAGATGCCGGCCATGAAGAACACCTTGCGCCGCAGCAGCGCCGCCAGGCGGAACGGCCCGTCGTCGAAGCTGGCGGGATGGCCGAGGAACGGCAGCACGATCTGCTTGCCGCGCTGCTGCGCGGGCTGCTCCTCGCTGCCCGGCAGCGTGCGGTCGGCCAGCATGCCGCCCAGGCCGCCGCCGTCGAGCCAGTCGCGCAGCGCGAGCATCGAGTGCGGCCGTCCGAGCGCGATCACGTGCGGCCGCAGCTCGGGCAGGCTGATGGCGTTGAGGATGGCCGTGATGCGCTGCGCGTTGTCGGGGTACATCAGCATCGCGAGCCCGAGCTTCTGCCGGTGCGCGCTGTGCTGCTTGCAGGCGCCCAGCGCCTCGAAGCTGCCGAAGTGGGCGCCGAGCAGGAAAGCGCCGCGGCCCGAGAGCACCTCGGCTTCGAGCGGCGCGCTGCCCTCGACCCGCACGTCGAACAGATCCATCCGCCCGCGCAGGAAATAGACGCGGTCGAGCACCGTGGAAGCGAAGGCGTGCAGCAGGCGGTAGCCGTCGAGCCACCCCGCGCGCGGACCGATGGCCCTGAACAGGTAGCGCTTGATGTGCCGGCGCGGCGTCGGCGCGAACAGCAGGAAATAGAGGCTGATCGGCGCCAGCAGCAGCCGCGTGATGCGGCGCCCGAACACCAGCGCCATGAAGCAGATGAAGCGCAGCGCCAGCATGTTGCTGCGCTCGGGCGCATGCGCCCAGTCGCCGCGCTGACCGGCCTGCGCCGCCGCATCCACGGCGTGCGTCTCTTCGCCGGTGTGCTTCATCAGGCCGGTCCCGGCGCCGCGGCCCAGCGGCCGGTGACGGCCACCACGCCGCTGCAGCGCACGTCGAAGCGCACGCCGCGCGCGGCGCCGGCCTCGGGCTGCAGGTCGATCGACAGCAGGCTGCCCGGACGCACCGGCGCGAGGAACTTGGCGGCCACCAGAACGGGATGGCTGCCGAGCCGCTCGGCCAGCGCCGGCACGCGTTGCACGGCCTCCATCACCTCGGCCAGGATCAGGGCGCCGGGCAGCAGCGGCTGGCCCGGGAAATGCCCCGCGAAGACAGGATGGTCGACCGGCACCTGGTGCGCCATCTGTACCGGCGTGTCGCCGCCGGCGAGCTGCGCGAGGGCGAACTCGCGCAGCGCCCGCGCCGTGAGCTTGCCGGTGCCTTCGCGCGGGAAGCCCTTGACCTGCACCACCCGGCGCGGCACGAACACCGCCTCGAGCCGCTGCCGCAGCGCGGCGATGATCTCGCCGGCCGACAGCGTCGGCGCCACCACGAAGGCCACGGGCCGGACCACGCCGTCGGCGACCTCGTCGGGCAGCCAGAAGGCGCCGTCCTCGACGCCCGGGATGCTGTTGAGGTGGTAGTTGAGATGGGCGAGCGAGCTGCGCCGGCCCGCCACGTGGATCAAATCGTTGGCGCGGCCCAGCAGGCGATAGCGGCGTGCATCGATCAGCTCGAGCACGTCGGCCATCGGCGTCGGCTCGGGCAGGAAGTCGCCGCTGAAGATGAAGCGCTCGGGCGCGTCGCCCTCCCCCGGCTCGGCATGCACCTCGATCTGCCCGAGGTTCTCCCAGACTTCGCTCTGCGTGGTGCGGCGCGTGGCGACCTGGCCCGACTCGGTGCTGCCGTAGATCTCGATCAGCACGCCGCCGAGCATCTGCTCGGCCTGGGCCGCGAGTTGCGGCGAGAGCGGCGCGGTGGCCGAGAGGATCAGGTCCACCGGCGGCAGCTCGATGCCCGACAGCAGCAGCGTCTTCAGGTGGAACGGCGTGGTGACGAGCGCGCGCGGCCGCGGCACCGAGGCCAGGGTGCGCGCCACGTCGGCCGGGAAGAACGGGCGTCCGCTGTCGAACGCGGCGCCGCCCAGCAGCGCCAGCAGCACCGACGACTCGAGCCCGTAGCTGTGCTGCACCGGCACCGTCGCCACCAGCGTGAGGCCGGCGAGCGACGGCCGCCCGAGCAGGCTCGCGAGCCGCTCGACCGCCACGGCCACGTCGCCGACCAGGGTTTCCCAACGCTTGGCATGCGGCTGCGGCGCACCCGTGGAGCCGGAAGTCAGCAGGCTCACCGCATGCATCTTGGCGTCGATCGCAGGGATCGCGAGGGCTTCGCCGCCCTCCGCGCTGGAGCGGTCTTCGATCAGCACGCGCGGCATGCCGGGCGTGGCCTGCGCGGCATCGTCCGTCAGCGCGAACAGGCCCGGCACCGCGGCGCCGCGCAGGCGCTCGAGCGTGTCGGGCCGCGCATCGGGCGGCAGCAGGCTGGCATGGCCACGCACCAGCGCGGCCGCAAGGCTCACTGCGAACGCGTAGCGGTCGACGCAAAGGTTCACGGCGGGCCCCTGGCCGGGCAGCACCGGCGCGAAGCGCGCCACGTCGGCCAGGAACTGGCGCGTGCTCACGGGCACGCCGGCGCGCCACGCCAGCGGGGCATCGAGGTCGCGGTCGGCCACGAGGGGCAGCAGGCGGGGGTCGGCAGTCAAGAGGCGCCTCCGCGTTCAGCGATGCCCGCTGCGCTCGCCGATCGAGCTGCCCTGGAAGGCGCGCACCGCATCGATCAGCCGCGTGCGCTCGAATTCGGGGTGCAGCCGGTAGCGCAGCAGGTGCTCGCCGACGAAGAGCAGCGTCACCGACAGCGGCGTGAGCACGTTCGCGAGCAGCGACCAGGCCGAGAAAGGCAGCGTGAGATAGACCACGACCGAAGACGCGACCACCAGCGCGAAGTACGCCGTCCAGACGCGCGTGAGCTGCGTGGTGTAGGCCAGCATCTGGCCCTTGAGCGGATGCACGCGCTGCGCGAACTGCGAGATCAGCGGCAGCCCGGGCCCGCGCAGCGAAGCGCCGAACCAGCCGCACAGCAGGCCGTTGATCGCGACATGCTGGAACACGTAGAGCCGGTTGGGATCGCCCGCTTCACCCATGAAGACCAGCGCGAACCCCGCCGCGCCGAGCAGCAGCGCGCCGGCAAAGCCCCAGCGGCCGAACTTGCTGGCGGCGAAACCCATCGCGGCGAGCCAGAGCGGGCCCAGCAGCACCAGCACGGCCCACGGCTCAGTGGCGTGGAACAGCATCATCCAGTGCGAGAGGCCGGCATACGCCACCCCCGCGAGCAGCAGGAGCGCCAGTCGCCATCGAGACATGGATCAGGAAGCGCTGCGGTGCTGGGCGACGTGGGTCGCGAGCGTTCGCAGCGACTGGAAGATCTGCTGGTTGCGCTCGTCGTCCGAGCGCAACTGGAATCCGTAGCGCCGCGACACCTCGAGCGCGACCTCGAGGATGTCGATCGAGTCGAGGCCCAGGCCTTCGCCATACAGCGGGTCGGTCGGCACGATGTCTTCGGGCGCAACCTCGAGGTTGAGCGCGTTCACGAGCAGGACGGCCAACTCTTTCTCGATCGGCGACTGTTCAGGCGAATCGCCGGCGGCGGGAATGGGGGGCTGAGCAGTCGATGACAAAGAGAACCTCCTGAACGTTTTCGGTTACTGCCTCGGGGGCCGTGGATTATAGGAGGCTGGCCCAGGCGCCCGTGGCCCTAAACTGCCCGCTTCGCCACGACCCGGAGCCTCTTTTCATGGCCGACCCCCTCCTGATCGCACGCCACGACACCGTCGAGTGCGCCCTGCTGCCCAACCTCGCCAATCGCCATGGCCTGATCACCGGCGCCACCGGCACCGGCAAGACCGTGACCTTGCAGACCATCGCCGAAAAGCTCTCGGGCATCGGCGTGCCGGTGTTCATGGCCGACGTCAAGGGCGACCTGACCGGCATGAGCCAGAAAGGCAGCATCGGCGAGAAGATGGCGGCCACGCTGGCCGAGCGCGGCATCGCGCTGCCCGAGCCCGGCGCCTGCCCCGTCGCGCTGTGGGACGTCTTCGGCGAGCAGGGCCATCCGGTACGCGCCACCATCTCCGACATGGGCCCGCTGCTGCTCGGCCGCATGCTCGATCTCAACGAGACCCAGGCCGGCGTGCTGAATCTGGTCTTCAAGATCGCCGACGACAACGGCCTGCTGCTGCTCGACCTGAAAGACCTGCGCGCCATGCTGCAGCACGTGGGCGAGAACGCGAGCCAGTTCACCACCGAATACGGCAACATCAGCACCGCCAGCGTGGGTGCGATACAGCGCGGGCTGCTGCAGATCGAGACCCAGGGCGGCGACAAGTTCTTCGGCGAGCCGATGCTCAACATCGCAGACTTCATGCAGACGGTGGGCGGCAAGGGAGTGGTCAACATCCTGGCCGCCGACAAGCTCATGAATTCGCCGCGGCTCTATGCGACCTTCCTGCTCTGGATGCTGTCGGAGCTGTTCGAGCAGTTGCCCGAGATCGGCGACCCCGAGAAGCCGAAGCTGGCCTTCTTCTTCGACGAGGCGCACCTGCTCTTCAACGAGGCGCCCAAGGCGCTGGTGGAGCGCATCGAGCTCGTGGTGAGGCTGGTGCGCTCGAAGGGCGTGGGCGTGTATTTCGTGACCCAGAACCCGCTCGACATTCCCGATTCGGTGCTGGCCCAGCTCGGCAACCGGGTGCAGCATGCGCTGCGCGCCTTCACCCCGCGCGACCAGAAGGCGGTGAAGGCCACCGCCTCCACCATGCGCCAGAAGCCGGGCCTCGACATCGAGACCGCGATCACCGAGCTCGCCGTGGGCGAGGCACTGGTGAGCTTCCTCGATGCGAAGGGGCGCCCGAGCGTGACGGAGCGTGTGTACGTGGTGCCGCCGGGCAGCCAGATCGGCCCGGTCACGCCGGCCGAGCGCCAGGCGGTGATCGCCAATTCGCTCGTGGCCGGCACCTACGAGAAGGCGGTGGACCGCGAATCGGCCTATGAAAAGCTCAAGGGCCGCGCCGAAAGCGCACCCGATGCGGCCGCTGCCGGCAAGGCCGCCGAGGAACAGGCTTCGGGCACGGGCGGCATGCTCAACGACCTGCTGTTCGGCAGCACCGGGCCGCGCGGCGGCAAGCGCGACGGCCTTGTGCAGACGATGGCCAAGTCCGCGGTCCGGACCATGGGCACCACCGTCGGCAGGGAGATCCTGCGCGGCGTGCTGGGCGGGATCTTCGGCGCCAAGAAGCGCCGGTAGGCGGGTTTGTGCAGGGCCGGCGCGGCCGGCCCTCGTCTCACCAGCGCAGCAGCCGCGGCCCGATCAGGGCGCCGACCACCACCGGCAGCGCGATGCCGGCAACGTACCAGACCGCGAGGAACGGCGCCGTCAGTTCGGTGCAGTGCAGCGCATAGAGCGCGGCGCCCGCGCCGCCGGCGAGTCCGCCGACCGCTGCGCCGGCCAGCGCCGGCCGTGTGGGCGCGAGGCTCTTCATGGCCGCCAGCGCCGCCACGAAGAGCGGCAGCGCGATGGCCCCGATGCTGACCAGGCACATCTGCCATGTCTCGCCCATGAGCAGCGGCATGCGCTCGCCGGCGGGCGCGGCAAACCAGCTGATGGCCGCCAGCACCCAGAGCGCGAGCACCGGCAGCGCGATGCCGAGCCAGGCGCCGCGCACCCGCACGCCGGGGCGGGCGACGCGCTGCGCCACCACGAAGGCCGCCACCGCGATGCACAGCGGGAACAGCAGCTTCATCCAGAACATCGGCCAGAACATCGCCTGCAGCAGGTCGGGCCGCACGCCATAGCCGAACAGCACGATGGCGGCCGACAGCGGCAAGCCCGCGAGCAGCGCCAACTCGATGCGCCGCGCTGCGGCGCGGCGCGGGACGGCGGTCGGCCCCGAGGCCAGCATGGCAACGAGATCGTCGGTCTTCATGGTGTCTTGCTCCTGATCCTGGCGGCGAGCGCCTTCAGCCCGCGATGGATGCCCACTTTCACGGCCGATTCGGACATGCCGGTCAGCCCGGCCGTCTCGGCCACCGACAGCCCTTCGATCTTCACATGCACGATCGGCAGGCGCTGGCGCTCGGGCAGCGTCTGCAGCAGCCCATGGAGGTCGCGGCGGGCGTCGCTGGCCTCGGTGGCCGAGGCGGCGAACACCTCGAGCTCGTCGTCGAGCGGATCATGCAGCGCCTCGCGCACCGACTTGGCGCGCAGCAGGTCGATCATCTTGTAGCGCGCGATGGCATGCACCCAGGCCGTCAACGGCTGGTCGCTCTGGTAGGTATGGCGCTGGTTGTGCATGGCGAGCAGGCATTCCTGAACGAGATCTTCCACTTCATCGGGCCAGCCGAAAAGCCGCCTGGCCAAGAACGCGCGCAAATGCGCGCTCAGCTTCTGCAGGAATTCGCGATAGGCTGCCGCGTCTCCGTCGAGGCCGCGCAGAAACAGGCTTCGCAGCGCCGTCTCGGCCTCCCTCATTCGCATTCCGCTGTCCATTTGTGTTTCGTGCCGTCGGACCGGCCAGTTACAGCCGCTCGAAAAAAGATGTTGCTGATTGTGCCCTGCCCGGCCGGCACGCTCGGCGCCCGTCGGCTAAGCTCGCCGCCACCCCGTCGAAGGAGCGCTTCATGCCGTTGTTCGCCGGACTCGCGTCCCATCCCTGGGCCTATCCCGCCCTCGAAGCGGTGCACATCGTGGGCATCGCGCTGCTGTTCGGCGGCCTCATGGTCTTCGAACTGCGGGTGCTCGGGCTCGGCCGCGGCCTGCCGATGCCGCAGCTCGCGCGCATCACCCTCATTCCGGCGCTGGCGGGCTTTCTGCTCTGCGCGGCCACCGGGCTCACGATGTTTGCCACCCAGCCCGGCGAGCTGCTGTCGAACACCGCCTTTCGCATCAAGCTCCTGCTGATCGGACTGGCCGGTGCCAATGCGCTCTGGTTCCACCTTCGCGGCGGCTTGGCGGCGGATGGTGCCAGGGGCCGGGCGCAATGCCTGCTGTCGCTGGGGTTTTGGCTCGCTGTCATCATCTGCGGGCGCTGGATCGCCTATGTCTGAGCAAGGAGACCGAGAAATGATTCATCGACGAATGTTTACCGCCGGTTCGCTGGCGCTCGCGCTGCCGGCCTGGGCCCATCACGGCTGGAGCAGTTTCGACCAGGACCGGCCGCTCTACCTCGCGGGGCGCGCGACCCGGGTCGTGTGGCGCAATCCGCACGGCGAGCTCGAGATCGAGCGGCCCGAGAGCCCGACCCTGCCGGCCGATCTGAAGCAGCGCACGCTGCCGCGCCAGAGTGCCGCGGTCGATGGGTCGGCGCTGCTCGCCAAGGCCCAGCTGCCGACCCGGCGCGACCGCAAGTGGCTGGTCGAGCTCGCGCCGCTCACACGCCTCGCGGCCTGGGGCGTCGAGGAGATCAAGCCGGGCACCCCGGTGGAGGTGATCGGCTTCACGTTCACGGGCGAGAAAGGCGATCCGGTGCTGCGCGCCGAATACCTGTTCGTCGACGGCAAGGCCTACGGCCTGCGCTCGTCGCCGGCCTGACCGCGGCACCGCGGCCTCCAAAAAATGTCAACGCGCGGCCGGCTTGCCAGCCGCGCGACGGATCGGTACATTGCATTTTTTGAGGGCCTCCAATGCCAGCAGACAGCACAGCGACCTCTGCCACAGTCCCCGCGACGCCGGCACTTCCCGTCTCGCCTCTCTCTCCCCTTGCCCCGATCCCCGCCTCGCCATCCGCCGGCCATATCCGGCTGACCTCGCATGCGGGCGGCTTCGGCGCGCTGCCGATCCGCTGGGGCGCCGCCACCGCAATCGAGCGCGGACCGGTGGTCGGCACCACGACCAAGCGGGCGCACCGCAACGTGATCGGCACGCACAGCGGCTCCTACAGCGTCTACCGCGCGTTGGCGGTGGCGGCGGGCGCCCTCAAGCGCGAACACAAGGCCGACCTGACCAACACCTCGCCGACCGACGTGATCGGCCCCTATCCGCAGTGGAGCGAGCCCGGGCGCATCGTCTCGCTCGACCCCTGGGGCGCGCTGGTGGCCGATGCGTTTTCCACCGAGCTGGCGGCGGGCTACGACATCCGCCCGACCATCGCGATCACCAAGGCGCACGTGATCCTGCCCGAGGTGATCGAGGCGCTGCAATCGGGCCGACTGAAGGCCGACGGCAAGTTCCTCACCGCAGGCGGCGCCGCGCTGGTGACCAAGGCCGCGATCGAGCCGGTGTGGTACCTGCCCGAGGTGGCGCGGCGCTTCGGCTGCTCCGAGACCGACCTGCGCCGCACGCTGTTCGAAGAAACCGGCGGCATGTATCCCGAACTCGTCACACGGTCCGACCTCGAGGTGTTCCTGCCGCCCATCGGCGGGCAGACGCTCTACATCTTCGGCAACCCGCGCGACCTGGCCAATCCCGAGGTCGAGCTCACCGCGCGCATCCATGACGAATGCAACGGCTCCGACGTGTTCGGCTCCGACATCTGCACCTGCCGCCCCTA
>CAMLCW010000134.1 GCA_946478645.1 uncultured Variovorax sp. | reverse complement strand
TGCCGGAAGAAAACTGGATGTAGCAGAGCTCGTCGGGCTGCAGCGGCCGCAGGTATTCGTGCAGCGCGAGCGCCGCCGCGCCCACGGCCGCGGCGAGCTCGCCGTAGCGCGCGATGCGCAGTGCGGGCGCGGGCATGCCGGCCGCCTCCGCATGGCGCCGGACCTGCGCGAACGCCGCCTCGGCAAAGCGCGCATCGCCCGTGCACGACTTGCCGCCCAGCACGATCGCGCGCGGATCGAAGGTGACCCAGAGGTTCTGCAGCAGCACGCCCAGGAAGGCACCCGCCTGCGCCACGCCGGGCGCCTCACGCTCGAGCGCGCGCGATCCGAAAAACGCCTCGGCACAGCCGCTGCGCCCGCACGAGCAGCGCGGGCCGTCGCGCTGCAGGATGGTGTGGCCGATCTCGCCCGCCATGCCCTGCGCACCGGTGAAGAGCCGGTCGTTGAGCACCACGCCCGCGCCCACGCCGACGTCGCAGCTCACGAAGATCAGCGGCTCGCCGCCTTCACCGCCGCCGCCGCCGCCGCCAGCGCTGCCGAACTCGTACTCGCCGAGCGCGGCAGCATCCGCGTCGTTCTGCAGCTGCACGGTGACGCCGGGCAGCTGCGCTTCGGCCAGCGCCTGCTCGAGCACGGGCAGCAGGCTCACGTTGCGCCAGCCGAGGTTGGGCGCGAAGCGGACCACGCCGGTGCAGTCGTCCACCGCGCCGGGCACGCCCACGCCGATGCTCGACAACTGCAGCCCGGCCTGGCGCAACTGCCGGTGCGCGGCGGCGGCCATGCGTGCGACCTGCGCGCACACGCCGTCCGGCGCGCTGTCGGCGAGCGGTTGGCGCTCGGCGTGCAGCACCTCGCCCTCCAGCGACACGCAGGCGAGCCGCACCGTCTCGACCGCGATCTCCACGCCCATCAGCGCGCGCACGCCGGTGTGGATGTGCAGCGGCGTCGAAGGCCGGCCGAGCCCGTCGGCCGCGACCGCACCGGCCTCGCTGAGCCAGCCTTCGTCGAGCAGCTCGCGCACCAGCAGGCTCACGGTCGACTTGGTGAGCCCGCTCGCGGCCGAGAGCCGCGCGCGCGACAGGCCGGGCTGCGCGCGCAGCAGCCGCAGCAGCACGCTGCGGTTCATGCGCTTGAGCAGTTGCTGGTCGCCGATGTTCACGGCGCCGCTTTCGCCAACGCTGCGCCCGCGTTCACCGGTGGGCCTGTTCCTTTCCTTCGGGGCGCTTGCCGGCAATGATCATGCCGAGCACCTCGTCCTCGGTGACGTCGGCGGTGCGATAGGTGCCGACCAGCCGGCCGTTCTTCATGACCGCGACACGGTCGCTGAGCGCGAACACGTCGGGCATGTCGTGCGTGATGAGGAAGATGCCCACGCCGTCGGCCTTGAGCTGCTTCACGAGGCCGCCGACCATCGCCGTTTCTTCGGGGCCGAGTGCGGCGCAGGGCTCGTCCATGACGAGGATGCGGGCGTTGAAGTACAGCGCGCGCGAGATCGCCACCACCTGCCGCTGGCCGCCCGAGAGGCGCCGCACCGGCGTTCGGATGTTGCTGAAGTTCTTGTTCAGGCGCTGGAACACCTTGCGCGCCTCGACCTCCATGAAGTGGTCGTCGAGCGTGTTCCAGCGCGTCATCTTCTCGCGGCCCAGGAACAGGTTCGCCACCGCGTCGAGGTTGTCGGCCAGCGCCAGCGTCTGGTAGATGGTCTCGATGCCCAGCGCCTGCGCTTCGGAGGGCGTGCGGATCTGCACCGCCTCGCCCGCGATGCGCGTCTCGCCCGCATCGACCGGGTAGGCGCCGGCGAGCATCTTCATGAGCGTGGACTTGCCCGCGCCGTTGTGGCCGAGCAGCGCGACCACTTCGCCGGCATGCAGGTTCACGCTCACGCCGTCGACGGCCTTGACGCCGCCGAAGGCCTTGCGGATGTCGCGCAATTCAACGAGGGGCTGGGAGGGGTCGGTGGTCATGTTGAAGAGGGGAGCGGACTTCCGGACGCAGAGGGCGCAGAGGTTTCGCAGAGGACGCGAAAGAACAGCCAAAAACAAAGTATTGGTCTTCCTTTTGCGCCCTCTGCGGAACCTCTGCGTCCTCTGCGTCCTCTGCGTCCGGTGGTTCGTATTTCATTCAGCCGTCCCCGAACCTGCGCCGGTACAGCACGTCGAACACCACCGCCACGATCAGCACCTGGCCGATGATCACCATGCGCTTGCCGATCGGCACGTCGAGCAGCAGCATCCCGCTGTCGAGCGACTGCATGATCAAGGCGCCGAGCACCGAGCCGAAGATCGAGCCGGTGCCGCCCGCGAGCGCGGTGCCGCCGATCACGGCCGCCGCGATCACGTAGAGCTCCATGCCGGTGCCGAGCGAATTGGTGCCCGCGTTGAGCCGCGCGATCGACACGATCGCCGCCACGGTCACCAGCACCGCGAGCAGCGCGAACAGCATCAGCGTGACGCGCTTGACCGGAATGCCCACCAGCGCGGCCGCATCGGGGTTGCCGCCCATCGCGAACACGTAGCGGCCGAAGCGCGTGCGGTGCACGATGAACGACAGCACCACCGCGACCACGGCCCAGATCAGCACCGGGATCGGCAGACCCTGCGGCGCCGCCTTGGAGGCGATCTGGTAGCTGTTCATCACCGCCGCGAACACGAACACCACCAGCGCCGGCACCGCCGTGAGCAGCAGCGCGAGCCAGAGCGGCTCGTTGGGCATGCCGTGGTGCGCGCGCGCGCGGCGCTTCTGCACCATGCGCACGAACAGCACCAGCGTCACGAAGCCCGCGAGCGCCCAGGTGGCTGCCGTGCCGATGCCGCCGTCGTAGCCGCCGCCCAGGCGCTGGAAGAACTCGTCGTTCACCGGCTGGGTCTTGCCGTCGGCCACCAGGAACGCCGCGCCGCGGAACGACATCAGCCCGCCGAGCGTGACCACGAACGAGGGCACGCCGAGCATCGCCGTGAGCCAGCCCTGGTAGATCGACACCAGCAGCGCCACCGCGAGCCCCGCCAGGCACGCCGCGGGCCACGACCAGCCCGCCGTGTATTGCAGGTAGGCGATCAGCACGCCGACGAAGCCCATCACCGAGCCCACCGACAGATCGATGTGGCGCGCCACGATGACCAGCACCATCACCGTCGACACGATGCCGACCACCGCCGTCTGCTGCGCCACGTTGTAGAGGTTCTCGGGCGAGAGGAACACGCCGCCCGAGAGCACGTTGAAGACCACGCCCATCGCGACCAGCAGCACGCTCATCAGCGCGAGCCGCAGGTCGATGCCGGTGCGCCGCCAGAGGCCCGGCGCCGCTGCTGGGTTGCCCATCGGCCTGCTTACGACTTGCAGGCGGCCGGCGCGTTCGCCGCGGGCACGCCCTTGCAGAGCTCGTCCTTCTTGATCCAGCCGGCCTTCACCACCACGTCGAGGTTGTCGCGCGTGATCGGCACCGGCGTGAGCAGGCGCGACTGGAGCGCGACCTTCTTCGGCCCGGCGTTCCATGGCGCGGCCTTGTCGGCCGGCTTGCCCTGCGACAGCGCGATCGCGGCGCTGGCGGCCTCGCGGCCGAGTTCGCGCGAGTCCTTGAAGATGGTCGCGGTCTGGGTGCCGAGCGCGATGCGGTTGAGCGCCGCGAAGTCGGCGTCCTGGCCCGACACCGGAATGCCGCGCAGCCCCTTGGCCGTGAGCGCCGCCACCGCGCCGCCCGCGGTGCCGTCGTTGGCGGCCACCACCGCGTCGACCTTGTTGCCGTTCTTGGTGAGGATCTGCTCCATGTTCTTCTGCGCGACCTCGGGCTTCCAGCCCTCGGTGTATTCGTCGCCCACGATCTTGATGTCGCCCTTCTTCACCGCGGCGTCGAGCACCTCCTGCTGGCCCGCGCGCAGGAAGTCGGCATTCGGGTCGCTCGGCGAGCCCTTGATGATCACGTAGTTGCCCTTGGGCTTGACCTTGAACACCTCGCGCGCCTCCATGCGCCCGACCTCGACGTTGTCGAAGGTGATGTAGAAGACGCCGGGCGCCTCGATCAGCCGGTCGTACGCCACCACCGGCACCTTCTGCCGCGTGGCCTTGGTGACCGCGGGCAGGATCGCGTCCTTGTCCATCGCCAGCACGATCAGCGCCTTGGCGCCCTTGGCCATCAGGCCCTCGATGTCGCCGAGCTGCTTCTCGGGCGAGCCGCCCGCGTCGGCGCTGATGTACTTCGCGCCGAGCTTTTCCAGCTGCGCCTTGATCGCGGCCTCGTCGGTCTTCCATCGCTCTTCCTGGAAGTTGGACCAGCTCACGCCGACCACGGTCTGCGCCAGCGCGCTCACCGCGCAAAGGCCGAAGGCCATGGCGGCCAGGGAGTGCTTGAGGGGCATGGAAGTCTCCTTGGGCGCGCGCCCAACAATGTAAGAAATTAGTTAGTTCGACCGGCGAATTAACTATCCCATCGTGGGGCGGGGCTGGGCACCCGGGAAATCCCGGGGCGGGGTTCGGGGGTCATCCACGCCTACAGCCAGAAAGACAAGGGCATGGTGCGCAACCTGCTTGCCATCCGGGTGAGCGCGTCGGACGGGCGCGTGTACGGCACCTCGCCGGCGGTCATCCAGGCAGCGATCCGGCGACTTGCCGTCGGCGACCGGCTCAAGCCGTCGGCGGGCGAGCCGCCAATGCCAATGTGGCCGGCAGCGACGCCGCCAGCATGGGGCCGTGAGGTATGCCCGGAAAGGCGAGGTACTCTGCGCGCACGCCTGCGCGGCCGAGGCGACCCACCAGGTCCCGGCCAGCCTGCGGTGGCACGGCTCGCTGGCGTCGAAGGCGTTCGGCGCGCGCCGCGCCGACACCTGCCGGAGGTGGCGCGGCAGGACGCTCGCCTTCCACCGAGGCGCCCTGCATGAGCAACAGCGTGGTCTCGCGCCCCCCCGGCAGGGGGGCGGGATGTTCGGCCTCGCGCAGGATGAAGGCGCCTTGCCACCACAGCGAGGGGTCCGCCGCGGCATAGCGCGAGAAGAACTGCGGCCGGCGCAACAACGCGTGCAATGCGAACAAGCCACCGTACGAATGTCCCCACAGCGTGCGACGTCGCGGATCCAACGGCACACGCGCGGCCAGCGCCGGCACGGCTTGGGTCACGATGAAGTCGAGAAAAGGATCGGCGCCGCCCCCTGGTCGGCCACGTTCCTCGTCGTCCCAGGTCGGGCCGTCCATGCGTACCGACGGCGTGTAGTCATAGGCGCGCATCGCCACGTCGAAGCGCAGATCGCTGTCGGGGCCGATGGCCAGGATGGCCGGCGCGTTGCCGCGAGCGCTCGATGCCTCGAGTTGTGCATTGCTGAGCGTGTCGGCGACAGCGTTTCCGTCCACCAGACAGGCCAAGGGATGGCCCCCGGCTGGCGCAGTGCCGCGCGGCCACGCCATCCATAGCCGATAGCGCCGCCCGCTGCCCGCGGCGGCGACGGTGGTTCGTTCGAAGTGGTAGCGCGGGGAGGTGCCGTTCCAGATGCTGGGGCCAATGCGACGGTCCGGATCGAAACGCGGTGGGCCGGCGGCCGCTGCCGGCCCGAGCGGGGAAGTGTCTGCGCACGCCGCGAGGGCGGCAGTGCCTGCCAGGCTGACCAGCAGGAGGCGGCGCGACGCCGATACGGCATCGACGTGGGAGGAAAAGGCGGCAGAGGTGGGCATCGGTTCTTCAGCAGCCAGACGACGTGCAGCAGAATGTACAATGATAACGGTTCTCATTCGCATGGTATTCCTCGTGTCCAAAGTCACCTCATCGTTCAGCTGCAAGATCCGTCTCACCCCCGTTGCGCTCGCTCTGCTCGCTTTCAGTGCCGGCGTCACGGCGCAGCCCACCACCCACGTCGAGCCAGCAGCCGCCACGCTGCCGCAGGTCACCGTGCGCAGCAAGTACGAGCGGGAAGACCTGCCCGTGCGCGCACCGGGCCACAAGGCAGCGTCCGGGGCACGCCTGGGCATCCTGGGGGCCACGGCCATCGTCGATGCGCCGGTTCACGTCAACGCCTACACCCGCGAACTGGCCGAGGATTGGTCGGCGCTGACGCTGCAGGACGTGCTGGAGAACGACTCCGCTGTCGTCTTCACGACCAACAAGAATCACCTGCTGCAGAACTTCAATCTGCGCGGACTGGACATGAACGCGATCGACATCGCGACCAACGGCTTGTACGGCATCGCTCCTGCCAACCAGGTGCCGGTCGAGATGTTCGAACGCTTCGAAGTGCTGCGCGGCCCGAACGTGCTGCTGTCGGGCATGCCGCCCGCGTCCAGCGTGGCGGGCACCGTCAACATGGTGACCAAGCGTGCGCTGCCGCAGCGGGTTGCCGACCTGACGATGACCTATGCCTCGCCCTCCTACTTTCAGGCACATGCCGACCTGGGCCAGCGCTTCGGCGCCGAGAAGCGCCTCGGCCTGCGCTTCAACGGCGTCTATGGCAAGGGCGAGCTGGGCGCCGAGGACGAGAAGCAATCCCGCAGGGTGGGTGCGCTTGCGCTGGACTATCAGGGCGATCGCGCCCGCTTCTCGCTGGACGTGTACAACGGCGTCAACAACATCGACAACGGCAGTCCCGGCATGTTCAGCTTCCTCGGGCAGCCTCCCCGCTTGACCGGCGTGGGCTACCTGCTGGCCCCGCCCAGGGGCGATGTGAACATGTTCCGCGGCACCCACGGCGAGTACGACAACAGCGGCATCCTGGCCCGCGCCGAGTTCGACTTCACCGAGAAGTGGCAGGGCTATCTGGCCTTGGGCGGCTCCAACTCCGTGGGCCAAGGTCTGATGTTCGGCACCCGCGCCATCGTCATCGGTGCGGACGGCACCACGCGGGGCGCGATCTACAACGTCGATACCCGATCCCAGCGCCGCACCGCCGAGGCCGGCGTGATCGGCAAGTTCGACACCGGCAGCGTCAAGCATCGGCTGCAACTCTCGGCCAACGTCCTGCGGATGAAAGAGGGCACGAACAACACCGCCTGCCAGTACTGCTACACCACCAACCTCTACAACCCGGTGACACCCGTCTTCCCCAGTGCACCGGCATGGACCGGCTATGAAACGGCGACCGTCGCCACCAAGTACGACTTTCAGTCGCTGGCCGTGGCCGACACCATGGGCATCGCCGACGACAAGGTGCTGCTGACTGTGGGTGGGCGCCACCAGACCGTGAAGATGCCGTACGCGAACTACAGCGAAAGCCGCTTCTCCCCAATGGTGGCCGCTGTCGTGCGCCCCTGGGGCGATGGCATCTCGCTGTTCGGCAACTACACCGAAGGACTGGAACCGGGCCAGGTCGTTGGCATTGGCTATTCCAACTCGGGCGAAGCCCTGGCGCCGAAGGTTTCCAAGCAGGTCGAACTCGGAGTGAAGCTTCAGGCCGGCGAGATGACTCATACCCTCAGCGCCTTCCAGATCAAGCGACCATCCTTCGTCAGCGCCAACGAGGGTGGGCGGCTCCCCGCTTTGCGCGACGACGGCGAGCAGCGCCTGCAGGGCCTGGAATGGAGCGCGTACGGCAACCTGAGCACGAACCTGTCGCTGCTGGGCGGCGTCACCCACATCAAGTCGAAGCAGCGCAACACCGGCCGCGACACCTATGGCGTGCCCGAATGGCGCGCGCGCATCGGGCTGGAGTGGCAAACGCCCGTGCAGGGTCTCAAGGTGGGCGGCCGTGTGATCCATACCGGCGCGCAGTGGGCCGACTCGGGCAACAGGCTGCGCGTGCCGTCCTGGAGCCGGTTGGACCTGAACGCCAGCTATGCCACCAAGTTCGGCAATACGCCCGTGCGCTTCAATGCCAGCGTGGAGAACGTGACCGACAAGAAATACTGGATCGGCCTGTTCGGCGATGGTTTTGCGATGGCCGGGGCGCCGCGCACCTTCAAGCTCGCCGCCACCGTGTCGTTCTGACCTGCGGTGATGTGGATCGGGACCTTGCTGGCCGTGCTTTGCGGCTGGTTTCTTCTGTGCGCCACGCGCCGCGCTGAGGGGCGGCTGCGGGGCTGGCCAGGCACGATGCTGGGGCTGGCGGCGGCACTGCTCGCGGCATGGCAACTGCATGCCAGCGGCATGGGGTTGGCGGTGTCCATTGCCCAGGTGCTGGCGGTGGCCATGCTGGCTTTGCCTGGTCTGAGTTACTGGCAGGCCGCACGCCGACGCACGGCCAAAGAGATCGACCGGGGGGTCTCCAGATGAGCCGGGTCCGCGGCAGCCTGCCGGCGCCGCGCCATTTGCTGTTCAAGGGGCTGACGGGATTCCTGCTGGGCTTTCCGCTGGCCCTGTGGCTCAGTTGGCTGCTGACATATGGCGGGATGCTGCCCGCCTATGTGCCCGTGCGCGATCAGATCGCCATGTGGCTGGCAGTGCTGCTGTGGTGCGCCGCGCCGTGCGTCGCCTTTCTGGCGCAAAGCCGCAGGCAGTGCGCGATCGCCTTCCTGCTGGTCAACGCGACGGCCTTCGCCGCCTGGAGGGTGCTGCAATGAAAGCGCAGACCGTCAAGGACTACCTGGCCGTCCATACGTGGGTCGGCATTCTCTGCGGGCTGGTGCTGTTCGTCGCCTTCTACGCGGGTGCGTTCTCCATGCTGGAGGCAGAGATCACCCGCTGGACGCAGCCGCCCGCGGCCGCATCCAGTGCGGTGAGCGACGATGGCGACGCGCTGGCCGCCGCCTTCCTCGCCGCCCACCCTGACGCGAAGGGCCGTGTGCGCCTGCGCTGGCCCGGCGCCGACACCGCCCAGCCTGCGTTGGCACACATGGCGCGTGGCGAGGATCCCGTGTGGTGGCAGTTGGGAAGCGACGGCCAACTGCGTCGGATGGCGAACATGCCGCGCGAGGACGACACCAGCGGCAACTTCGTCGACTACCTGCATCGCAAGGGCGGCCTGCCCATTCCGCTGGAGGTGGCCGAACCGGTGATCGGCCTCGTCTCACTGGCCTACGCGCTGGCGCTGGTGTCCGGCATCGTCGTTCTGCTTCCCTCGCTGGTCAAAGATCTGTTCCATCTGCGCCTGGGCGCCAACCTCAAGCGCATGTGGCTGGATGTGCACAACCTGCTGGGCGTGGCCAGCCTGCCGTTCCACCTCGTCATTGCACTGAGCGCAGCCGTGTTCGGTTTGCACGATTTTGTTTATTGGGCGCAAGACAAGTTTGTCTACCAGGAAGGCCTGCGCGCCACTGTGGCGCGCGACAGCGTGCCCCCGCCCAAGGTGGCGCGTGCCGACTGGCTGCCACCCAGCGAGATCAAGCACCGCGTGCTGGCGCAAGCGCCGCACTTCCAGCCGGTGTACATGGACTATGTGATGCTGCCCACCGGCCCCGTCGCTCTGGTGGGCGGCAGCGACGAGCGGCACTTCCAGCGCGCCTCGCGCTACGGTCTGGCCTTCATCAACCTGGGGACCGGCCAGATCTACGACCGCAGCTACCTGCCTGGTGACAGCGGCCATGCATCGAGCGCGCTGCTCAGCAGCCTTTTCTCACTGCACTTCGGCAGCTTCGGAGGCGATCCGGTGCGCATCCTGTACCTGTTGCTGGGCCTGTCGGGCGCGCTGCTCTTCTATACCGGCAACCTGCTGTGGATCGAGACGCGCACAAAGCGCATGCGGCCGCCCCAGGCCGCTCAGGGCATGGAACGCCCACGACACGTGCGGGTGGTGTCCGCCCTGACGCTGGGCGTGTGTCTGGGCTGCGCCGCTGCGCTGCCCGCGACGCTGGCGCTGGCGCACTGGCTGGCACCTGTGTTGAAGGGTGGCCTTGACGCGCTCCATCAGGGCGCGTACTACGCCATCTTCAGCGCCTGCATGGCCTGGGCAATCTGGCGTGGCACGGACCGGGCCGCGCGCGACCTGTTGTGGGTCACGGCGGCATGCAATGCGCTGGTGCCCCTGGCCGTGGCGCTGGACCCTGATGCGGACGGCGTACTGCTCGGCGCAGTGTGCGCGCTGCTGGCGTTGTTCTTCGCATGGCTGGGCTGGCGCCATCGACTGTGAGAGGTCAGCTGCCTGGCGCTTCAAGCGCCCCGCCCCCGGGGTAAGCCCGGTGCCGCCATCTCGTCACGCTTGATACGATTTTTGCCGCAACGCCGATCTCACAGGCGCTGGAGACAAGATGGACAAGCGCAACAACATCCCCGCCGGCGAGGCGCTCTACCGAATGATGGTGCGCATCCGCGCCTTCGAGAATGCCGCCGAGGCGGCCAGCCAGGGCGGCGTGAGCGCCTATGGCCAGGAGGCGGCGGGCAGCGCGCGCGTGCGCGGGCCGCTGCACCTGTCGACCGGCCAGGAGGCGGTGCCCGCAGGCGTGTGCGCGCACCTGCGCACGAGCGACTACCTCACCTCCACGCACCGCGGCCACGGCCACACGCTCGCGAAGGGCGCGGACCTCTCTCGCATGATGTGCGAGCTGTTCGGCAAGGCCTCGGGCTTCAACGGCGGCAAGGGCGGCTCGATGCACATCGCCGACTTCTCGGTCGGCATGCTCGGCGCCAACGGCGTGGTGGCCGCGGGCCTGCCGATCGCGGTGGGCGCGGCGCATGCGCAGAAGCTGTTGGGCGCGGTGGACGGCGGCATCACTGTCTGCTTCTTCGGCGACGGCGCGATCAACCGCGGCCCGTTCCTCGAGGCGCTGAACTGGGCGCGGGTCTACGCGCTGCCGGTGCTCTTCGTCTGCGAAGACAACCGCTGGAGCGCCACCACCGCGAGCGGGCCGATGACGGCGGGCGACGGCGCCTCGGCGCGCGCGGAATCGATGGACATCGCGGCCACGCAGGTCGACGGCAACGACGTTTTCGCGGTGCACGAGGCCGCGGCGGCGCTGGTGGCCGAGGTGCGCGGCGGCGGCGGGCCGCGCCTGCTGCATGCGCTGACCTACCGCGTGAAGGGCCATGTGTCGGTCGACGTGGCGGCCTACCGCGACCCGGCCGAACTGGCCGCGGCGCTCGAGACCGACCCGATCGCGCGCGCCCGCGGCCAGTTGCTCGCGGCCGGCGTCGATGCGGCCGTGCTCGATGCGATCGAGAACGCGGCGCGCGACGAGGTCGCCACCGCGCTGGCCGTGGCCGACGCGGCGCCCTGGCCCGAGGCCGGCGCCGCCTTCACCGACGTGCAGCCCACCGGAGCCGGGCAATGGCATTGACGATCGACGAGAAACAGGAACTCAGCTATTCCGAGGCCGCGGTGCGCGCGGTAGAGCGCGAGATGCAGGCCGATGCGCGCGTGGTGGTGCTCGGCGAGGACGTGGGCCGCGGCGGCATCTTCGGCCAGTACAAGGGGCTGCAGCAGCGCTTCGGCGAAGGCCGCGTGATCGACACGCCGATCAGCGAGGCCGCGATCATGGGCGCCGGCGTCGGCATGGCGCTCGCGGGCCTGCGGCCGGTGGTCGAGATGCGCGTGGTCGACTTCGCGCTCTGCGGCATGGACGAACTGGTGAACCAGGCCGCCAAGAACCGCTTCATGTTCGGCGGCCAGGGCCGCGTGCCGCTGGTGGCGCGCATGCCGGGCGGCATCTGGGACGCGTCGGCCGCGCAGCATTCGCAATCGCTCGAAGCGTGGTTCGCGCACCTGCCGGGGCTGGTGGTGGTGTGCCCCTCGACGCCGCAGGACAACTACAGCCTGCTGCGCGCGGCGATGCAGTGCGGCGACCCGGTGGCCTATATCGAGCACAAGACGCTCTGGGGCGTGCGCGGCGTGGTCGACGAGGACCTGGCCGTGCCGCTCGGCCAGGCGCGCCGGGTGCGCGAGGGCGACGCGCTCACGCTCGTGAGCTGGAGCCGCCAGATGCAGGCCTGCGCCGCGGCCTGCGAGACGCTGGCGGCCGAGGGCATCGCGGTCGACCTGATCGACCTGCGCACCCTCTGGCCCTGGGACCGCGAGACAGTGCTCGGCTCGTGCGCGCGCACCGGGCGCCTGCTGGTGGTGCACGAGGCGGTGCAGGTGGCGGGCTTCGGCGCCGAGATCGCCGCAAGCGCGGCCGAGGCCACGGGCTGCCGCGTGGCGCGGCTCGGTGCGCCGCGCATTCCGGTCGGCTATGCGCCGGTGCTCGAGGCCGCATCGCGCGTCGGCGCTGACGCCGTCGCGGCGGCGGCGAGGAAGCTGCTCGGGTAGGCCCATCCGCCCGCGCCATGGACCCGCTGTTCTTCAAGCTGGTGCGGGTGGTCAACCTGGCCGCGCGGCCCTTTCACGAGCGCGTGGGGCGCGAGCACCAGCTCACGCTCAACGAATGGCGCACGATGGCGGTGCTCGGCGCCCAGCCGGGGCTCACCGCCACGCAGGTGGCCGAACTCACGGGGCTCGACAAGATGGCCGTGAGCCGCGCGCTCGCGGGCCTCCGGCGCCACAAGCGCATGCAGCGCCATCACGACCCGACCGACCAGCGCCGCGCGCGGCTTCACCTCACGGCAGTCGGCAAGA
>CAMLCW010000133.1 GCA_946478645.1 uncultured Variovorax sp. | reverse complement strand
CTGCTCGAACTGCAGAAGGAAATGCGCGTGGTCGAGAAGGGCAAGCAGTCGTCGATCATGGACGTGAGCTGGCAGAGCGGCAACCCGGCGCAGCTCACCAACCTGCTCAACGAGGTGGCACGGCTCTACGTGCGCGTCAACATCGACCAGAAGACCGGCCAGGCGCAGCGCGCGCTCAACTTCCTCGGCACCGAGCTGCCCAAGCTCAAGCAGCAGCTCGAGGAATCGGAAGAGGCCTACAACCGCTACCGCAACCAGAACGGCACGATCAGCCTCGACGACGAGGCGCGCAATGCGCTGGCGCAGAACGCCGACCTGCAGACCCGGCTTCTCGAAGCCACGCAGAAGCGGCATGAGCTGACCGAGCGCTTCACCTTCCGCGACCCCACGGTGGTGACCCTCGACGCGCAGATCAACACGCTGCGGCGCGCGCTCGGCGGTGTCGAGCAGCGCATCCGGCGCATGCCGCAGCTGCAGCAGGATTCGCTGCGCATGCAGCGCGACATCAAGGTCAACACCGACCTCTACGTGTCGCTGCTGAACAGCGCGCTGCAGATGCGGCTCGCCAAGGAAGGCCGCATCGGCAACGTGCGCGTGCTCGACCAGGCGCTGCTGCCCGAGAAGCAGATCCGGCCGAAGACCACGATCACCATGGCGCTCGCGTTGCTCGCGGGGCTGTTCGCGGGCGCCGCGGCCACCCTCCTGCGCAGGTCGTGGCGCCACACCATCGCAAGCCCGGTCGACATCGAGGCGCACACCGGACTGGACGTCTACAGCACCGTGCCGCTGAGCGCGCACCAGCGCCAGATCGAACGCGACGTGCGCCACGGCAAGCCCGGCGTGCACCTGCTCGCGACGCAGCACCCCGACGACCCCGCGCTCGAAGGGCTGCGGCGGCTGCGCACCGCGCTCAAGTTCGCGGTGCCGCGCGCGCCGAACAACCGCATCATGATCTCGAGCCCCACGCCCGGTGCCGGCAAGACCTTCGTGTCTGCCAACCTTGCGGCGCTGCTCGCCTCGAGCGGCCGGCGCGTGCTGCTGATCGATGCCGACCTGCGTCGCAGCAGCCTCGCGCCGCGCTTCGGGCTCAAGCGCAAGGGCGGCCTGTCGGAGCTGATCCAGGGCAGCCTCGACCTCGACCATGCGGTGCACAAGGGCGTGCTGCCGCACCTCGACCTGATGACCACCGGCGCAGTGCCCGCCGACCCGGCGAGCCTGCTCAGCAGCGATGCCTTCTCGCGCATCCTCGAAAAGGCCTCGGCCAACTACGACGTGGTGATCGTCGACACGCCGCCCGCGCTGCTGGCTTCGGAATCGGCCGAGATGGCCACCTGCATGGGCACGCTGCTGCTGGTGGCGCGCGCCGGCGACAGCGAGATCGGCGACCTGACCGAGACCGCCAAGCTGCTGCGCCATTCCGGCACGCGCTTCCGGGGCGTGGTGCTGAACGCCCTCGACACCCGCCGGCGCTACTACGGCAGCCTGGCCTATCAATACGGCGCGTACCGGCAGCGCGAGCACGCCTATCCGGGCATTGCCCCCGAGCTGCCCCGGCCCACCGCCACGGGAGGCGCGGCGTGAACACCCTGCGCTCAGCCGCCCCGGTGCGGCCGGCGGGCAGCTCGCGGCTGCTGCTGGCCACCAAGCGCGGCATGGACATCGTGTTCGCGAGCACCTTCTTTCTGTTGCTCGGCTGGGTCTACGCGCTGATCTGGCTCGGCGTGCTGCTGACCTCGGGCCGCCCCGGCATTTACAAGCAGCCGCGCTACGGCCGCGACGGCCGGATCTTCAGCTTCTACAAGTTCCGCTCGATGGCGCCGGACGCCGACGCGGTGCTGGCGCGCCACCTGCGCGAGAACGAAGAGGCGCGCCGGCAATGGGACAAGTACCAGAAGCTCGATCCCGATCCGCGCATCACCCGCTTCGGCGCCTTCCTGCGCAAGTACAGCCTCGACGAGCTGCCGCAGTTCTGGAACGTGCTCAAGGGCGACATGAGCATGGTCGGCCCGCGGCCCTGCATGTTCGCGCAGAAGGTGCTCTACGGCAGCTACTGGAGCAGCTACTGCGCGGTGCGCCCCGGCATCACCGGGCTCTGGCAGGTCAGCGGACGCAACGAGGTCAGCTACCGGCGCCGCGCGGCCATGGATGCCGCCTACGTCGCCACGCTGTCGGTGCGCCAGGACCTCGCGATCCTGCTCAAGACCTTCGCGGTGGTGGCGGGCGCGCACGGCTCGCGCTGACCGATTTGCTCTTCTTCATCTCCTGGTTCAACCAACCTCAACCGAAAGTGCATATGCGTATCTACGTTGCTGGTCATCGCGGCATGGTGGGACAGGCGCTCGTGAAGCGCCTGCTGGATCTCGGGCACGAGCTCGTCACGCGCAGCCACGAGGAGCTCGACCTCCTCGACCAGGACGCCGTGCGACGGTTTTTCGCCACGGAACGCATCGACCAGGTCTACCTCGCGGCGGCGAAGGTCGGCGGCATCCACGCCAACATGACCTATCCGGCGGAGTTCATCTACCAGAACCTGCTGATCGCCGCCAATGTCACGCACCAGGCGTTCCTTGCGAACGTCAGGCGTCTCCTGTTCCTCGGCTCGAGCTGCATCTATCCGAGGCTTGCCGACCAGCCCATCCACGAGAGTGCGCTGCTAGGCGGAAAGCTCGAGCCGACGAACGAGCCTTATGCGATTGCCAAGATCGCGGGCATCAAGCTGTGTGAAAGCTACAACCGGCAGTACGGCGCCTCGCACGGCATCGACTACCGCAGCGTGATGCCCACCAACCTCTACGGCCCGGGCGACAACTACCACATCGAGAACAGCCATGTGGTGCCTGCGCTGATCCGGCGCTTCCACCTGGCCAAGACCACCCACGCGCCCGAGGTGCTGATCTGGGGCACGGGCCGGGCACGGCGCGAGTTCCTCTACGTCGACGACATGGCCGAGGGCTGCATCACGGTGATGGGGCTGTCGCGCGAGACCTATGCGCAGCACACCACCCCGACGTGCGCGCACATCAACCTCGGCACCGGCGAAGACCTGACCATTGCCGATCTTGCGGCGCTGATCGGCGAGGTGGTGGGCTACCGCGGCCGCATCCGCTTCGACACCTCGCAGCCCGACGGCGCACCGCGCAAGCTGCTCGACGTGGCGTGCGCCGCCTCGCTCGGCTGGCATGCGACGGTGCCGCTGGCCGAAGGCCTGCGCCGCACCTACCTCGACTATCAGCGCGCGCTGCGGCCGCTCGAGGAAGTGGCGCACGCCTGACCGCCCCGCACCACCAACCTGCACCATCGACGAGGCTCACGATGAGAACACTCTGCTTCTGGTTCGGCATTGCCGCGGCCTTCGTCTGCGGCTGGGCCGACCCGGCCTGGGGCTATGCCGTCGTCGGCGCCCTGGCACTGGCGCAGATCGCAATGCTGGCCGCGCCGGGCGCGAGCATGTTCCTGCTGATCCACTACACCACGGTGCTCACCTACTTCTCGCTCGCGCCGGCGCTGCAGATTGCCGCCGACATGGCGTTCTGGGACACCGGCCTGCTCTCCGCGGAGGCACACCGCCAGGCGCTGGCGCTGCTGCTGCTCTACATGGCGGGCATCGAAGCGGCGCGCTTCGGCATGCCCGCGCTCTCCGTGCGGGCGGAATCCCATGCGGTGCCGCGGGCGCCGGCCTCGGCCATGCCGGTCGTGCTGCTGCTGGGCGGTGCGCTCGCGGCGTTCGCGGCGCTGTTCGTCCGGCCCGATCTCAACTTCGTGGCGCGCGGCATCATTCCCGAAGAGGTCAACCAGCCGGTCGACTACATCGTCTATTCGACGGTGCCCAAGCTGATGGTGGCCATGTGCTTCGTCGCGCTCGCGATGCTGGCGCTGCAACGCCGCACGGTCTGGGCCTGGTGCGCCGCGGGCCTCGCGTTCGCGCTCGCGGCGCTGGCGGTCAACCCCGTCAACACGCCGCGGCAGATCCTGCTCATCGGGCTGCTGCCGCTCGTCATCCATGTCTTCACCCAGCGCCGCCGCTGGGCGCTGCCGGTGCTCGTGTTCGGCACCATCGCGGGCCTCGGTCCGGTACTGAACTTCATCTCGCGCGGCAGCTACTGGGACGAATCGCTCACCTCCTTTCCGTTCAGCCCCGACTTCGACGCGATGTTCATCGTGGCCGGCATCATCGAGCGCGCACCCTCGCCCGAGCTCGGCCTCGGGCGCTACCTGCTGTCGGCGTTCTCGTTCTTCCTGCCGCGCGACCTGAAGCTGTTCCCCGAGTTCGACCCGCTGGGCTGGCCGTCGATCCTGGCGAACTTCTCGCAGGCCAACCTCTCGCTGCCGCCTTTCACGACCGCCTACTTCGACTTCGGCTTGCTCGGGCCGGTGCTGCTCGGGCTCGCGATCTCGGCCGCGGCGCGCGTGGCCGACAGGGTGGTCGAGCGGCCGACCGCGGTGACGGGCAGCTACCTCGTGGCGCTGGTGCTGATCGCGGCCTACGTGCCGTTCCTGCGCGGGCCGATCCTGGGCTGGGGCCCGTTCGCGGCCTCGGGCGTGATCGCCGCGGTGCTCGCGGGCATGCTGTGTGCGCGCGCTGTGGCCCGGCGGCAACGGCATCGCACCGCCACGCTGGCACCGGCCGGCAGCAGCTGAGTCCGCCATGGCGAGCTACCTCTTCTACGACACCATCCGCCTGAACCGCGGCGCGGGCGGCGTGCTGAACGTGTCGGACCTGCTGCTTCGCAGCATGCGCCTGTCGGAAGGCGATCGCATCGTGGCGGCCAGCGAACGGCATCCGCGGCTCTTTGCAGCGGCGCGGCGCATCGGCTTCAGCCGCTTCCTGCTCGAGACGCTGCTCTACAACTACCACCGGCTGCGCATGCTGGCGACGGGCGAGCGGATGTTCTCGCTGTTCCCGAACTACTTCCTTCCGTTCGCGCCGTTCGGGGCGCACCGCGATTCGATCGTGATCGTGCACGACCTGCAGTACAAGTCGTATCCGCAGTATTTCAGCCGCGCCAAGCGGATCTGGCTCGACTGGAGCCTGCGCCGCGCAGCACGCAGCCAGGCCCATGTGGTGTTCATCAGCCAGAGCAGCCAGGAAGATTTCGAGCGCCACTTTCCGCGCTGCCGGAATGCCGCGGTGATCTTCAATCCGGTGGAAGCGGTGCAGGCGGCCGCGCCGGACGCTGCGGCCGGCGCCGCCATCGGCGAGCGCTACCTGATCGCGGCCTACCACTACTACCCGCACAAGAACTTCAGCGGCACGCTCGCGCTGTTCACGCGCATGAAGCGCGCAGGCCTGGTCGACTTCCTCGACATCACCGGCAACGGCGCGGCCGAAGTCAAGCGCATGGTCGCGGGCCTCGACCCGACGCTCCGCGCCTGCATCCGGCACCGCGGCCTGGTCTCGCGCAACGAACTGATCCGCCTCTATGGCGGGGCGGCCGCGTTCATCTCGCTGTCGACCTTCGAGGGCTTCAACCTGTCTGCCGCCGAGGCCGCGACACTCGGCGTTCCGCTGGTGCTGTCGAACATCCCGGTGCACCGCGAGCTGTTCGGCGGCTATGCGTTCCTGGTCGGCGATGAAGCCTGCGACCTCGATGCGCTCGGCCGCTACCTGGCGACGCACCGGGCCTCGCAGCGGCCCTGGACGCTGGCCGAGGCCTGCACACCGCGCGCGGTGGCCGGGCGCTATCTGCTGCTCAAGCAGCGCGCGCCGGCCGCGCTCGCGGAGGCGCTGCCATGAACGGCATCCAGACCCTGGGCGCTCTGCGCCGGCTCGCGGCGGCGGCGCTGCTCGGTACGGCATCCGCCCTCACCGCAGCCCAGCCGCAGCAGGCACCCGTGCCGGGCTTCGGCGTGATGGTGCATTACCTCCCCGACAAGCAGAACGTGCAGAACGCCGCGCTCTTCGACGTCGAAGCGCTGGCCGACGCGCTGGCCGACATGCGGGCCTCGTACCTGGTGCTCACGCTGGGCCAGAACAACGGACAGTTCATCGCGCCCAATGCCGCACTGGAGGCACTCTGCCCGGAAAGCGCGCGGCACCGTCCGCCGCGCGACCTGCCGCTGGAGATCGGCCGCGCGCTCGAGCGCCGCGGCATCGGGCTGGTGCTGTACCTGCCGTTCCGGGCACCGCAGGCCGACCCGTACCTCATGGCCTGCCTGGGCGACGTGTCGGAGCAGCAGCCGCCGCCCGCGCGCTTCACGGCCGCGTGGAGCGCGGTGATCCGCTACTGGTCGGAGCACTACGGGCCGCTCGCGCGCGGCTGGTGGTTCGACGGCACCTACAACACGCGGGGCATGTCGCCCGAAAGCTGGAATGCGCTCTGCGCCGCGGCGAAGAGCGGCGGCGGCGCCAACCGCTGGCTGGCGTTCAACCCGGGCGAAGGCCCGGCCCGCTTCAACGCGCGCGCCGCACCTTGCCAGAACGTGATGGCGGGCGAGTTCATGCAGCCGCCACCGCCGGCCTCGCTGCCGGCGGCGCTCGCCGCCGAGCGCCCCTCGAACCTGGCCTTCCACCTGCTCACGCCGCTGGGCGCCTCCTGGGGCCAGGCCACCGCGCCGCGCTTCTCGGCCGACCAGCTGCGCGACTGGATTGCCGACGCGCAGGCGCGCGGCGGCCTGTTCACGCTCGACCTGCCGCTCGACGACGGACTGCGCCTGCTGCCCGCGCACGTCGCCCATGTGCGCAGCGCCACCGCAACCTTTCGGCCCTGAACCTCAGCCCATACCGGAACGACCGACACCATGAACATGAGCAACACACCCCTGGTCTTCATCGTGGTGGAAGACCGCCAGAACAAGGCGCTCGCGCTGTGCCGCGAATCCGCCGCGCGGGCACAGGAACCGCTCGTGGTGCTTTCAAGCACCGACGCGGGGCCCGACTACGAACGGCTGTGCGCCAGCTACGTCCATTTGTCGAGCAACTCGCCCGAGTTCGAGAAGATCTGCTTTCGGCGCTACTTCCTGTTGGCCGCATTCCTCGACGCCAACCCCGACTGCCGCGAGTTCGTGCTGATCGACAGCGACGTGCTGCTGTTCCGCGGCATCGGCGCGCACATTCGCCGCGTGGCGGGCAAGGCCGACTTCTCAGGCTCGTTCATGCGCCCGCCGCCCGGCTGGGATCCGTGCCAGATCTCGCCGCATGTGAGCTACTGGAGCGCGATGGGCCTGCGGCGCTTCCTGGCGTTCGTGCTCAACACCTATGCGACGCCGTCGGGGCGCCGCAAGCTGCGCGCCATCGCGGCGCGCTTTGCCGCACGCGGCGTGCGCGGCGGGGTGTCGGACATGACGCTGCTGCACCTCTGGGCGCATGCGAGCGGCAATGCCGAGCCGATCAACCGGGTGTTCGGCGGCCGCGTGATCGACCACAACATCAACGGCGGCCACAACCTGCACCCGAGCGAGTTCGAGGTGCGCGGCGGGGCCAAGCGCCTGGTGCAGATCGACGGGCTGCCGCGCGTGGTCAAGCCCACGGGCGAGATGATCGACGTGCTGGCGCTGCACTTCCAGGGCAGCGCGAAGTTGGCGATGGCGCATGCGCTCGAAGGCCGCACCGGCATGGTGGCGCTGCTGACCTACGCGCTGCATTTCGCGCGGCGCGCCAAGAACTTCGCCTTCGTCTTCAGCCTGCGCTCGCGCCGTGCCGTGGAGGCCGGCCGCCTGGCCGATGCACCCGCGTCGAAATGAGCGATGGCGACCGGACGCACGACCATGAACCTGCTGCTCGCCCGCGCATTCGGACTGGCCGGCTTCGGTGCCGCGCCCGAGGCCAGGCTTCGCGGGCTGCGCGGGCTGGGCGCGCTGGCCTCGCGGCTCTACGTGTATCTCGCGGGCTTTGCTGCGCTGTTCGCGATGGCCGCGTACGTGCCGCCCGCGGAGTTCGGCGCCTACTCGATCTACCAGTCGGTGCTCGAGCTGGCGATGGTCGCGGGCACGCTCGGCAGTTCGCTGCTGTTTTCGCGCGAAGCCGCGCACGTGCCGCCCGGCGTGCGCCGTGGCGACATCGGGCGCACGCTCGCGATCGGACTGCCCGCGGGCATCCTGCTGATCGCGGGCATCCTCGCACTGCAGCACCTGCCGGTGCTGGGCGCACCCTTCGCGCTGCTGGCCGCCACACTCGCGCTGTTCTCGGTCATCAGCCTGCGGCTGTCGTTCAGCCGCGGCATGGGCTATGCGGGCCTGCTCAACCTCGAAGCCGGCATCCGCGCGACCGTGCTGCTGATCGGCGTGGCCGCGCTCGCGGCGCTGGGCGTCGGCATCGGCGCCTCGCAGCTGCTGCTCGTCAACCTGGTGGCGCTGCTGCTGGTGGGCGCGGCCAGCCTGCGCACCGGCTGGGCCGAGGGACCGCCCGCCGGGCCCGCGGCGCTCGCGCTGCCGGCGCAGGCGCGCGCCACCGTGTATGCGTTGCTGATGTTCATGCTGCGCAAGTCCGACCTGCTGGTGATCGCGTTCTTCATGCCGCTCGGCTATGTGGGCGCGTTCAAGATCGCGTTCCTGCTGGCCGAGGCGCCCTCGCAGTTCGTGCAGGCCTTCCTCTACACCCGCACGCGCGCCATGCTCGGCGTCGAGGGCGGCAGCCACGAGGCCTCGACGCTGCAGCTCGCGAAGCAGTCGCTGCTGCTCGGCGCGGTGCTCTTCGCCGGGCTGGCCGTGGTCATCACGCTGGCGGCGCCGCTGCTCAAGATGGGCAGCGAGGCGCTCGAGATCTTTCTCTGCATCGCACCCTACTTCCTGCTGCGCACCTACACCATCCACCACGAGATGCAGCTCGCGCTGAAGACGCCGATGGGCGCGCTCGGGCGCTGGGCCCTGCTCGAGGTGGCGCTGCGGCTGGCGTCGTACGCGGTGGTGGTGCCGCTCTTTCCGGCCAAGCCGCACTACGTGTTCTTCATGGCCTGCGTGACCGACTTCGTGCTCTATGAAGTCCGCATGCGCCGGCAGTTCGGCTTCTTCCCCTTCGTGCGGCTGGTCCGCGGTGCCCTCGAAAGATCGACCCCGTGAAAATCCTTTTGTATTCGATGAACTTCACGCCCGAACTCGTCGGCATCGGCAAGTACTCGGGCGAGATGGCCCAATGGCTGCACGCCAAGGGCCATGAGGTCCGGGTGATCGCGTCGCCGCCCTTCTTTCCGCACTGGGTGCCGTTCGAGGGGCATCGGGCGTGGGCCTACAGCAAGACCGAATGCGACGGCATCACCGTATGGCGCGCACCCACCTGGGTGCCGGCACGGCCGCGCGCACTCGCCAGGCTGGCGCATCTGCTCTCGTTCATGGTGTCGAGCGTGCCGCTTTTGTTCGGGCAGATCCGCTGGAAGCCGGACATCGTGTTCGTCGTGGAGCCGCCGCTCATGTGCGCGCCGGCCGTGCTGTTCTTCTCGCGCCTGCTCGGCATCAAGTCGTGGCTGCACATCCAGGACTACGAGGTCGACGCCGCCTTCGACCTCGGCCTGGTGCGCGGCACGCGCATGCGGCGCATGGCCCTGTCGATGGAGCGCTGGCTGCTCGGGCGCTTCCATCGCGTCTCGACCATCTCTGCCGCCATGCTCGACAAGGCGCGCGGCAAGGGCATCGACGAGACGCGGCTGGTGCTGCTGCCCAACTGGGTCGACGTGCGCGCGATCTTCCCGCAGCCCGCCGCCTCGACGGCCGATGGTGCCCGGTTACCGAACGGCTACCGCGCCGCGCTCGGCATCGCGGCCGACGAGGTGGTGGTGCTCTATGCGGGCAGCCTCGGCAACAAGCAGGGCATCGAGCTGCTGGCTGACGCGGCGCACCGGCTCGTGGCTGCGGCCCACATCCACTTCGTGCTGTGCGGCAACGGCCCGAGCCGCGAGCCGCTCAAGGCGGCCTGCGCCGACCTGCCGCGGGTCCACTTTCTCGATCTCCAGCCCGCCGAACGGCTCAACGAGCTGCTCGGCATGGCCGACGTCCACGTGCTGCCGCAGCGTGCCGACGCCGCCGACCTCGTGATGCCCTCGAAGCTCGCCGGCATGCTCGCGAGCGGCAAGCCCGTGATCGTCACCGCGCACGAGGGCACCGAGCTGAGCCGCGTGGTCGCGGGCCGCGGCCTCGTGGTGGCGCCTGGTGATGCCGACGCACTGGCCGATGCCATTGCCCGGCTCGCGGTCTCGCGCCCGCAACGCGAGGCCATGGGCGCCGCCGCGCGCGCGTTCGCGGAAACCGAGCTGGACCGCAACGCCATCCTGCTGCGGCTCGAGCAGGAGCTGCTGCGCTGCGTCGCCGATTGATTGATTGATTGATTGACTGACTGACTGACCGATCGACTCCGTTCCACCGCCATCCCACAGGGAAATCCCATGCCCGATACCGTGCCTCTTCCTTCCGACAGCCCCGACGGTAGCCGAGCGCAGGAGCGCCGGACCGTGTACCCGGGTGGTGTCGTTCCGCCACCCGAGCCGCTGTGGCCGCACTTCCTCACAGGCCAGGAGGATGCGCCCGTGCGCGTGGTGCTGGTCGACGACGACGAATTCATGCGCCGCGTCATCGCCCAGGAGCTGCTCTCCGACCTGCGCATCCAGCTCGAGGCCCAGGCCGGCAGCGTGCGCGACGGCCGCCGGCTGCTTGCGACCCACCAGTTCGACGTGCTCATGGTCGACCTGCGGCTCGGCGACGGCTCGGGCTTCGACCTGATCCGCGAGGCGCGCAAGCTCAACCGGCACTGCGAGATCATCGTCATCTCGGCGCTCGAGGACGATGCCCACGTGATCCATTCGTTCGAGCTCGGCGCCACCGGCTACCTGCTCAAGCATGCCTGGCTGCAGAGCTTTGCCCAGGCCGTGCTGCACGTGGTGAACGGCGGCGCCGTCATCACGCCCAAGCTCACGCGCCGCCTGCTCTCGCGCATGAACCTGCAGCCCGCCGAAGAGCCGACCGTGCCCGAGGCGCCATCGCGCGAAGTGACCCTGACCGCACGCGAACGCGAGGTGCTGCGCTGCGTGGCGCGCGGCTGCGTGTCGAAGGAGATCAGCCTGCGGCTCGGCATCTCGGGGCAGACCGTCAACGCCCACATCAAGAACATCTACAAGAAGCTGCACGTGCATTCGCGCGCCCAGGCCGTGAGCCTTGCCACCCACACCGGCCAGCTCTGAGCGTCAACCCTCCAAGGACCATCTCCATGAACACCGACACCTTCACCACGCCCTTCATCGGCAGCGCGAGCGATGCCGTCATCCACCCCGTCGTGCTGTGCGGCGGCAACGGCACGCGCCTGTGGCCGCTGTCGCGCAAGGCGCTGCCCAAGCAGTTTGCGCCGCTGATCGGCAGCAAGAGCCTGCTGCAGCTCACGCTCGAACGGCTGGCCCGGCTCAACCGCGAGATCACCTGCATCGCGTCGGAAGAGCACCGCTACCTGGTGCGCGAAGCGGTCGAGAACGCCGGCACCGCCGGCCGCCAGATCCTCGAACCCGTGGCACGCAACACCGCGGCCGCCATTGCAGCGGCCGCCCTGCTTGCCGCGCACGAGGACGACCTGCTGCTGTTCGCGCCGTCGGACCACCACATTCCCGACAGCGCGCTCTTCGCCGACACCGTGCGCAGCGGCATCGGCGCCGCGCTCGCGGGCCGCATCGTCACCTTCGGCATCGCGCCGAGCTTCGCGAGCACCGCCTACGGCTACATCGAGGCCGGGCCCGAACTGGCCGATGGCTGCGGCCGCGCGGTGATGCGCTTCATGGAAAAGCCCTCGGCCGAGGTGGCCGAGTCGCTCATCCTGCATGGCGGCTACTGGTGGAACGCCGGCATCTTCCTGGCGCGCGCCGGCAGCCTGCTCGATGCGCTGCGCACGCATGCGCCCGACATCGTCGAGGCCTGCGAGCGTGCGACCGCGGCCGTGTCGGTCGACGGCAGCTTCCAGCGGCTCGACCCGGAGGCCTTCGCCGCCTGCCGCAGCGAGAGCATCGACTACGCCGTGATGGAGAAGCACCGCGACATCGCCGTCGTCAAGTTCAACGGCAACTGGAGCGACGTCGGCAGCTGGAACGCCGTGGCCAAGCTGCACGAGGCCGACGGCGCCACCGGCAACCGCCTGAGCGGCAGGGCCACCGCCATCGGCTCGCGCGACACCTTCATCCATGCGCCGCACCGCCCCGTGGTGGCGCTCGGCACCGAGCAGTTGATCATCGTCGACACCCCCGACGCCGTGCTGGTGGCCAGCGCCGACTGCGCCGAGCGCGTGGGCGAAGTGGTGAAGATGCTCGCGCTCGACGGCCAGGCCGAGGCCACCGAACACCGCCGCGTCGTCCGGCCCTGGGGCGCCTACGACCGGCTCGACATGGGCGAGCGCTTCCAGGTCAAGCGCATCACCGTGAAGCCCGGCTGCAAGCTCTCGCTGCAGATGCACCACCACCGCGCCGAGCACTGGATCGTGGTGCAGGGCACCGCCAAGGCCACCTGCGACGGACAGGTCAGCCTGGTGCGCGAGAACGAATCGATCTACCTGCCGCTCGGGGC
>CAMLCW010000132.1 GCA_946478645.1 uncultured Variovorax sp. | reverse complement strand
GCGAGCGCGGGTCGGCTGTCGATCCGGCGGCCGGACGATTAGTGGCACATGACTTCGCGTCAAATAAGATAAAGGCGCCGTTGCGATATAAAAAACATATGAGAGACAAGCCATGGACATCCGCGCGCTGAAGTACTTCGCGGCCGTGGCCGAGACCGGCCACATGACGCGCGCCGCCGAGCAACTCGGCATCCAGCAGCCGCCGTTGAGCCTGCAGATCAAGGCGCTCGAACGCGAACTGGGCCTGCCGCTGTTCCGCCGCCATCCGCGCGGGGTGGCGCTCACCGACGCGGGCCGGCTGTTCCAGGTCGAGGCGCTGCGCATGCTGCAGGACATGGAAGCCATGAAGCAGCGCATGGCGCGCGTGGCCAGCGGCCAGTCGGGCACGCTGTCGGTCGGCTTCACGAGCTCGGCCGCGGCGCACCGCTTCATGCCGGACGCACTGCGTGCGTTCCGCCGCGCGCACCCCGGCGTCGACCTGCAGCTGCGCGAGGACCATGCCGCCGCGCTGACCGAGGCGCTGGCCGCCGGCCGGCTGCACTGCGGCCTGCTGCGCGTGCCCGTGGCGCGGCCCGAGGGGCTGGTGTTCGAGACGCTGCTGCGCGAGCCGGTGCTCGTCGCGATGCCGAGCGACCACCGCCTCGCGCGCGGCCACAAGGGGGCGCGCGCGCTGCCGCTCGCGCGGCTCTGCGACGAAGGGCTCATCCTCGTGCGCCGCCCGGGCGCGCCGGGCCTCTATGCCGACCTGCTCGCGCTGTGCCTGGCCAAGGGCCTGCGCCCGCGCGTGGTGGCCGAGGTCGACCGCATGATGACCAACCTCAACCTCGTGGCCGCCGGCGTCGGCGTCTCGGTGGTGCCGGCCTCGATGGCCGGCGTGCATGCGCATGCGATCGCGTATGCGCGGCTTGCCGACGGCGGCCAGCTCGACGCGCCGCTCACGCTGGTGTCGCGCGCCGATGAAGACAGCCTGCCCGCGCAGCACTTCGCCGCGCTGCTGCGCCGGCTGGCGGCCGAGGCGCCGCGCGCATGAAGACGACGCCCGCACCCTCGCGCCGCCGCTTCACGCGGCAGGCGGGCACGCTGTTCGCAGCAGCAGCCGCCTGCGCGGCACCGCGCCTGCTGTGGGCCGCCGCACCGCCCTGGCCGCCGCGCTCCATCAGGCTGATCGTGGTGTACCCGCCGGGCGGTATCAGCGACGGCATGGCGCGCGCGCTGGCCGATCCGCTCGCGCATGCGCTCGGCTTGCCGGTGCGCGTCGAGAACCGCGCGGGTGCGGGCGGCAGTGTCGGCATGGATGCGCTCGCGCGCGCCGCGCCCGACGGCTGCACGCTCGCCTTCTCGGCCATCAGCCCGCTGACGCTGCATCCGCTGCTCGCCCGCGTGGGCTACGACCCGCTGCGTGGCTTCGCGCCCGTGGCCAGCGTCATGCGCACCCCGGTGCTGGTGGTCGGCACGCCGGCCTTCGCGGGCCGCAGCTTCGACGACCTGGTCGCGATGGCGCGCAGCCATCCGGGCGCGCTGCGCTGGGCCACCTCGGGTGTGGCCACCCTCGGGCACATGGTCCTCGCGCAGGTGCGCATGCAGGGCCGGCTCGCGATCACGCACGTTCCCTACCAGGGCGGCGGCCCGCAGCTCAACGATGCGCTCGCGGGGCACTTCGAGGTGCTGTCGACCAACGTCGCCGCGCAGCAGCTGCAGTACATCGAGCGCGGCCGGCTGCAGGCGCTGGCGGTGGGCGCGCCCGCGCGCATCGAGGCGCTGCCGCAGGTGCCCACGCTCGCGGAACTGGGCTTCGAGAAGGCGAACCGCGACTCGCTCTTCGGCATCTTCGCGCCGGCACACACACCGGCCGCGGTGGTGCAGCGCCTCAATGCAGAAATCAACCGCCTGCTGCGCAGCGGGCCGCTCGCAGCGCGCCTGCGCGAGGCGTACAACATTCCGGCGATTGGCAGCAGCGACGACTTTGCACGCGAGATCGCGGCGGACCGGCGGCGGAATCGGGAACTGGTGGCGGGCGACCGGTCGCTGTTCGAGTGACGGGTCAGGCTTCGGCGACCCAGAGCCCCGGATAGTCGCGCACGAAAGCGTCGCCGGTCACCTGCAGCGTCGCCGCATAGTCGAAGCGCTTTGCTTCATAGCCGTAGGCATCGTCGGCGGTGCGCTCGTAACGCTGCATCAGTTCGCTGAGGCCGCCGCCGGCGTCGAGGTCGACCCAGGCTGCCGGCGCGTCGGCGCCCTCGCCCACCGCCAGCTGGAGCCGGCGCAGCTGCAGCAGGTTGGTGGCCGGCGTGAAGCCCAGGTCGAGGTCGAGGCAGTGCGACAGGTCGGGCACCGGCTCGTCGTTGAGCTTCCAGTGGCCGCGTGCGTCGCGCGCGATCGAGAGGTCGACCAGCGCACCGCCGAGCCAGCCGCGCACGGTGCCCCATTGCGTGTGCCAGTGCAGGTCGCAGCGCACGCGGTAGTGCAGCTGGCCGATGCGGCCGTCCTCGAGGCGGAACACGGCGGCGCCGTCGAGCTGCCACGCCGAGGCGTTGCGCTCGAGGCGGCAGGCGTCATGGCCCGGTGCATCGAGCCGGCGCCAGAGGATGGATGCGACGGTTTGCATGATGTCGCAGATGATCGCGCGGGCGCGCGCCCGAGGCAAGCGCCGTCAGGGGGCGAGTGCGGCGCGCACGTGGTCGAGGAATTCGCGCGCGCTCGCGCCGAAGTCGGGCGGCAGCCAGCCGCGCTCGAACAGCCGCGCGAAATCGGCTTCGAGCGCGGGATGGGCCTGCTCGAAATCGGCGATTTCCGCGCGCAGCGCGCTGCGCTCGCCGGGGGTCGAATCCTGGTTGTACTCGGCCATGATCTCGGCGCCGGTCTGGCCGAAGAGCACGTCGGCATCCTGGCCGAAATAAACGCTCGTGAGGTTCTCGATGAGTTCGTAGCGGTGCATGGCATCTGCTCGTCGAAGAGTTTTCGGGGTGGGGAGCGCCAGCATGCCACGGCGCCGTGCGGCTAACATCCTCCGCTCGATCATTTCAGGAGCGTGCACGTGGAATCCTGGTTCGCCGATGCCAAGCCGGTCAACGCGCTGGAGCCCGAGATCGCCTTCCATCTTTCGGAAGAACTCCAGGCCGTGGCCTACCACCGGCCCGAGCCGCTCGTGCTGCCCTCGTTCCCGCGCGCGGAACGGCTGGAAGTGCGCAGCGCGGAGCTGATCGGCCACGAGGCGGAGCTCGCCGCCTACTACAGGCAAATCGTCGACATCGCGCGCCGGCATGGCCTGAAGCTGAGCCAGGTGCGGCAGTATTTCTGGCTCGACCTTCGCTTCGACAACGAGGATGCGGGCGTGCGCCTGTCCTTTCCCTGGTACGACACCTTCGCGGCCATGGACCCTGTGCTGCAGGCACTGGCCGGCACGGACGAAGGCCTGATCTACACCGACATGGACCAGGGCTGGGAGTTCGACGCCTGGGCGCGCGGCGACACGCTCTACCTCCGCGAGGGCGACCCCGATTCCGACGCCCCCGCGATCGCCGTCACGCTGCCGCGCGCCGGCCTTCGCGACCGCATCGTCGCGCTGCGCGCGCGCACTCGAACGTTGATCGGAGCCCTCGCGAAGGAACTCGGGGCCGACGTGTGGACCACGGGCGAGGCCGCGGGCTTCCTGTAGCCATCCTCAGATCGGATAGGCGGTCAGGATGTAGAACGGCTTGCCGTTGTAGCTTTCCATCTTGAGGATGATCCGCACGCCGCTGAGATCGTTGACCGCCGTGCTGCCGAACTGCACGCCTCGCCCCACCACGTAGCCCACCACATGCTCGATCTCCGGCGACTTGCTGCCGGCGGCCGCGGTGCGAGACCAGGCCTTCACGGCAGCCGAGTTGGCGCGCAGCGTCTCGGAGATGGCGCGCTCGGCCGTCGCGAGATCGCTGAAGGTCGACACGGCCTTGGGCCCGGGCCGGGTGGGAGTTCGCACACGCGCCAGCAGCTGGGCATCGGTCTGGCCCACATGGCGGGCGATGGTGTGGCCGCCGAGCCGCGTGCCCGCGGCGGCCTCGTGCTCGATCAGCCGGATGCGGCCGCCGCGCATCACCGAAACGATGCGTGCAGCGCCGAGGCCGGCCGTCACCGCCAGCGGCACCGCCACATCCACCGCCAGGCCGATGCCCTCGGCGGTCTCGCGCGACGCGCCCAGCGCCTCGGCGGCCGAGCTCGCGGTGACGGCGGTGGCGGTGCGCTGCGGCACGCCGGTCCAGACCTGCCGGCCCGAGGTGGCGAGCGTGTCGAAGCCGTGCACGCCGAGCACCACGCAGCCGGCCTTGCTGACCATGGTGGGCTCGGGCGCGAGGCACAGCACCCCGGCACCGACCAGCTCGACCACGCCGCCCACGAGCCCCACCGTGCCCCAGAGCCGGTTGCTGAGGCTCGCGGATTCGGGCACCTCTTCGTCGCCCAGCACCGCCGCCATCTGCACCGGGGTCAGCGTGATGGTCATACCTTCGACTTCGTCATCCATGCCGGGAATTCCTTTCGTTGCCATGGGTGGGTTCATGCCATCGGACGGTCGGCTCAAAACCGTGGTCGGCCGCATTCTGGCACGCAGGCCGGCCGGCCCGCGGCGCCAGCAAGGACGCGCCGGCCGCGAGACAATCGGGCCCGTGAGTTCCCCGTCCGCGCCACCCGCCCCGCTTCGCCGCATCGCCCACCTCGACATGGACGCCTTCTTCGCGTCGGTCGAGCTGTTGCGCTATCCGCAGCTCAAGGGCCTGCCGGTGGTGATCGGCGGCGGCCGGCGCAGCATCGACGAGGCGATGCGCGACCTGCCGCCCGGCGCCTCGCTGGCCGACATTCCGGTGGCGTCGTTCGCGCGGCTCAAGAACTACGTGGGCCGCGGCGTCATCACCACGGCCACCTATCCGGCGCGGCAGTTCGGTGTGGGCTCGGCCATGGGCCTGATGAAGGCCGCCAAGCTCTGTCCGCAGGCGATCCTGCTGCCGGTGGACTTCGACGAGATCCGCAAGTACTCGCGCGCGTTCAAGAAGGTCATCGCCGAGATCGCGCCGGTGATGGAGGACCGCGGCGTGGACGAGGTGTACATCGACTTCACCGACGTGCCCGGCGGCCAGCGCGAAGGCGGGCGCACGCTCGCGCGGCTGATCCAGAAGGCCATCCTCGACGCCACCGGCCTGACCTGCTCGATCGGCGTGGCGCCCAACAAGCTCATCGCCAAGATGGCGAGCGAGTTCAACAAGCCCAACGGGATCTCGGTGGTGTTCGAAGACGACCTGCAGGCGCGCATCTGGCCGCTGCCCTGCCGCAAGGTGAACGGCATCGGTCCCAAGGCCGACGAGAAACTCAAGCGCCTGGGCATCGAGACCATCGGCCAGCTCGCCGCCTGCGAGCGCGGCTGGCTGATCGAGAACTTCGGCAAGTCGACCGGCGCCTGGATGCACGAGGTCGCCTGGGGCCGCGACAACCGGCCCGTCGTCACCGAGAGCGAGCCGGTCTCGATGAGCCGCGAGACCACCTTCGAGCGCGACCTGCATGCGGTGCGCGACCGCGCGGAGCTCGGCGCGATCTTCACCCACCTGTGCGAGAAGGTGGCCGAAGACCTGCAGCGCAAGGGCTATGTCGGCAAGACGATCGGCATCAAGCTGCGCTACGACGACTTCAGGATCGCCACGCGCGACCAGACCATCGACCGCTTCACGAACGACGCGAAGACGATCCGCCAGACCGGCGGCCTTTGCCTGAAGCGCGTGCCGCTCGAGCGGCCGCTGCGCCTGCTGGGCGTGCGCGTGGGCGCGCTCGCGAAGGCCGGCAGCCCCGAAGCGCTGGCTGCGCCGGGCAGCAGCGCCGCCCCGCGCACCGCCGCAGGTGCCGCCATGCCGGCCACCGCGTCGCTGTTCTGAGACGCAGGCCTGCGATGAGACGCTGGCTCCGGCGCGCCGCGTTCGTGCTGTCGGGCATCGTGGCGGCGGCCGGGCTCTACGTGGCCGCGGCCTGCCTGCTGATGTTCTGGCCCGCCAATCCCGCCGCGCGCGTGCCGGCCGAGTCGCCCGCGGTCGAGGCCTGGGTGCTGAGCAACGGCGTGCACACCGACTTGGTCTTTCCGGTCCGCTCGGCCACCATCGACTGGCGACAGCTCTTTGCGCCGGCGCACTTCGAGGCCGTGCCGCCCGGTGCCGAGTTCGTCGCCATCGGCTGGGGCGACCGCGAGTTCTACCTGCACACGCCGACCTGGGCCGACCTCACGGCGTCGCGCGCCCTGGGCGCGATGTTCGGCGGCAACCGCGCGCTGCTGCACGTGACCTACCTGACGCGGGCCCAGCTGCAGCAAGGGGCGTGGCACCTGCCGCTCTCGCAGGCGCAGTACGCGCGGCTGGCGGACTACGTGCGCGCGACCTTGGCCGCGGGCCGCGCGACGCCGGTTGCCGGCGCGTACTACGGGAACGACGACGCGTTCTACGAGGCCGAAGGCGGCTACCACCTGTTCGAGACCTGCAACACCTGGGCCGGCCGCGCGCTGCGCCAGGCGGGTGTCACGGTGAGCCGCTGGACGCCGTTCGACTTCAACGTGACGTGGCATCTGCAGCCGGTGCGGCAGCCGCCGCCCTGAACGCGCTCAAGGCCTGGGCACGCCCTGCCGCCAACGGGGCCAGTTCGCGACGATGTGGTCGACCACGCGCGTGCCCACGAGCGCGATGTTCTCGACCGTCTCGGCGAAGCCGCCGGCCGTCTCACCGGGGGCCGGGTCGAGGTGCTGCAGCGTGGTCTCGTTCGGGTTGCCCTGGTCGAAGTTGACGGCACCGCGCAGGCTCATCACGCGGCCGGTGCCGTGGCTGCGCTGGATCACCAGCGTGATCGCTGCGGCTTCCATCTCGGTGATGACGTAATCGTCGGCGCCGTAGAGCTTGGCGATGTACTGCGCCTGCTTCGACATGCCGGGGCCGTGGAAGAAGGTGTCGCCGGTCATGTGGGTGCCGGTGCCCACGAAAGGGGCGCGCCGCGCGGCGGCATCGGGGTAGCGCAGGCGGTACTTGCGCGCGCTGTCGGAGTCCTTGAGCGGCGTGTTCGCGCTGAGCTTCATCGCCCAGCCGACCAGGTCGGCATCGAGCTTGAAGCGGCGGTATTCCTCGTAGCCCTTGCGCGGCATGAAGGTGGGCTCGCCGGGCTTGTTCTCCTCGGGCGCCCAGCGGTGGCCGAGGTCGTAGTCGACGAGCCAGGTGGCCCAGCTCACTTCGCCGATGGTGCCGCGCGCGGGCGGCGTGCCGGCCACGCCCGAGATCACGTAGTAGGCCTCGGAGAAGTCGAAGCGCGGATCGAGCAGGATGGCCTGCATCGAGGCCGACGAGTTGACCTTGCCCATGCCGAGCACCGCACCGCACACGCCGTCGGCATTGCAGTACGCCGGCTGCAGCGCGCCGCGCACGGCGATGGGCCGGGCGCCTTTCCAATAGCGCTCGTACCAGTGCTGGAACTCGCCGGCGCGGTCGCCGCTGTTCTGGCCGATCTCGAACATGGCGGCCACGAAGACCTTGACCTTGACCTTGATCGGTGCGGCAGCGGCCGTGCGCGCGGGCGGCACGGGCGCGGTCGATGCAATGGGTGCGGCGCAGCCGGCGGCGAGCAGTGCCGCAGCGCACACGGCGGCCAGTCGAGGAACAGACATCATTTTTCGGGAACTCCAATGAAGACGAAAGCGCCGCAATCGCACCAGCGGCGATTGCGGCGTCCTACAGGCGCCCATTGTCGGTGCAGGCACAAGCGCTGGGTACGCCACCACGCAACCCCCATGCCGGCCCGCTCCAAACCGACCGCCTCGACCTCACCGCCCTCGAAACCGGTCGCCACGGCCGCGTCCATCGCCAACGGCCTCGTCTATGTGAATCCCGACATGCCCGGCATCCGGCGCCTGAAGCATGGCGACCACTTCCGCTACCGCGATGCCGAGGGCCGCTGGGTGCGCGATGCGGGCGAGCTCTCGCGCATCCGCAGGCTGGCGATTCCACCGGCCTACACCGACGTATGGATCTGTCCGCTGCCGAACGGCCACCTCCAGGCGACCGGCATCGATGCACGCGGGCGCAAGCAGTACCGCTACCACCCGGACTGGCGGCTGCACAAGGACGAGACCAAGTTCGAGCGGCTTGAGGCCTTCGCGCTCGCGCTGCCGCGCATCCGTGCCCGCGTGGCGCGCGACCTGCAGGACGGCGGCGACAAAGGCGCGCCGAACCGCCAGCGCGTGCTGGCGGCGCTGGTGCGCCTGCTCGACACCACGCTGCTGCGCGTGGGCAACGAGGAATACGCGCAGACCAACCGATCCTACGGGCTCACCACGCTGCGCAACCGGCATGCGGCCGTGCAGGGTGCGGCGCTGAAGCTGCGCTTTCGCGGCAAGAGCGGCGTGATGCACGAGGCGCAGCTCGACGACCCGCGCGTCGCGAAGGTGGTGCGCCAGTGCCAGCAACTGCCCGGGCAGGCGCTGTTCCAGTACCAGGACGAGGACGGCGCGCTGCACAGCGTGTCGTCGACCGACGTGAACGACTACCTGGCCGAGGCTTCGCCCGGCGAGCGCTTCACGGCGAAGGACTTCCGCACCTGGCACGGCACGGTGCAGGCGCTCGAGCTCACGCGGCTGGCCTGCGAGCCGGGACGCACCGCCTCCGACGGCAGCCGCTACACGGCCAAGGAGATCCTCGCGGCGGTCGCGAAGCAGCTCGGCAACACGCCCGCGGTCTGCAAGAAGGCCTACGTGCATCCGGCCGTGCTCGCGCTCGGCAGCGCGCTCGCCGGGCATGAGGACGATCCGTCGGCCGAGGTGCTGCGCAAGATGTCGGCACGCACCGCCACGGCCGGCCGCACCCGCGGCCTCCATGCGCCGGAACAGCGGCTGCTCGCGTTTTTGCGGCTGCACCGCCGGCGCCTGGCGCAAGAGCTTCGCGCCGCACGCGGCAACGGCAAGGCCGCGGTGCGCAGGAAGGCTCAGCGGGCCCCGAGGGAGAAGCAGACGCTGTCACGTTCGAGCGCGACGGTGTAGCCGAGGTCGTCGGCCAGGCTCTGCAGCGCAATCGCATCGATGGCGAGCGCGCGCGGGGCGCGGTGCGCATCGAGCACCGGGCTGGTGCCGCTCGATGCGCGCGGCGTGCCGAGCAGGCACAGCGCATCGTCGCCGCGGGCTTCGATCCGGATCGCGCCGGTTTCGGTTTCGCCGTCGTGCAGGTAGCCGAGCGCGCCCAGGAACAGGTAGCGCAGCGCCGCGCCTTGCGGCCAGCGCGTCTCGTCGGTGCCGGGAGACACGGCCGGGTCCACGTCGAGCACGATGCCGTGCATGTCGAAAGCCGCGCGCATCAGGCCGACACATTGCGCGACGAGCGCGCCGCGCGTGATGCCTTCGTCGGCGGTGGCGAGCTCCCAGTCGCGCAGCGAGCGGATGCCTTCGACCAGCTCCGACATCTGGTGATCGATGAGCGAGACGCGCTCCTCGCACGCGGCGGCGTCGATGGCAGGCGCGCCGATCTGCCGCTTGAGCATCAGGAGCGCCATGCGCATCACCGACACGGGGGCGGCCATGTCGTGGCGCAGGGCAGGCAGCGCGCGGGTCAGCAATTCGTGGCGCACACCGGCGGCGATCCAGCTACGAGCCCCGGGAGAGGCCTTCATCGCGCGATGGGAGCCGAAGCAGGCTCCGCGCCGATGTTCGGGTGGGCCCGCACCGGGGTGCGAGGCGCGGCAATGGGCACATTCACGTTGCGCGTCCTGAAGCGAAGAAGAGGCAAGAAGTATCGTGCCGCCTCCCCGCCGGAGGTGTAGGAGCGTGCCTACGGTTGGCGACAAGACGCTGTGGCAGGTAACGCGATGCTGCCGCGATGTAGCCAGCGCGCTGCGCCCTTCAGGGCTTGCCGAGGTAGACCCGGACGTCCTTCACTTCGACGCCCGCGGCCGCCACGGCCGAGCGCAGCTGCGCCTCGGTCACGCCCAGCGTCTGGGTCCAGTAGCGCACCTCGTGCGGCTCGTTCACGTTGATGCGGGTGCGGTCTTCGGGGCCGCGCTTGTTCAGGTCGTCTGCCATGGTGTTGTTTCCTTTTTTCAATCAGCGCGACGATGCGCACGCGGGCGCCTGCGCGGTGGAGGACGGCGGCGCGGCCGCATGCAGGACAGGTCCGAAACCGCCCGCGCATTCGCAATTTCCGAAGGCAGGGTTCCGCAATCGCTGATCCACGACCGCGTGCACCGGCATAGAGTCGGCCCATGCATCCACCCCCAAGCCGATGACCCACGCCAACGACCCCAAAAACTTCCCCGAGATCCGCGACGCGGTGCGCGGCCTGTGCGCGCAATTTCCCGACGCGTACTTCCGCCGCATCGACGAGGCGCGCGGCTACCCCGCTGAATTCGTCGATGCGCTCACCCAGGCCGGCTGGATGGCCGCGCTGATCCCGCAGGCGTATGGCGGCTCGGGCCTGGGGCTCACCGAGGCCTCGGTCATCATGGAAGAGATCAACCGTTCGGGCGGGAACTCGGGGGCCTGCCACGGCCAGATGTACAACATGGGCACCTTGCTGCGCCACGGCAGCGAGGCGCAGAAGCGGGCCTACCTGCCGAAGATCGCGAGCGGCGAACTGCGGCTGCAGTCGATGGGCGTGACCGAGCCCACCACCGGCACCGACACCACGAAGATCAAGACCACGGCCGTGAAGAAGGGCGACCGCTATGTGGTCAACGGCCAGAAGGTCTGGATCTCGCGCATCCAGCATTCGGACCTGATGATCCTCCTGGCGCGCACCACGCCGCTCGCCGACGTGAAGAAGAAGTCCGAGGGCATGTCGATCTTCATCGTCGACCTGCGCGAGGCCGTGGGCAAGGGCATGACGGTGCGCCCGATCCTCAACATGGTGAACCATGAGACGAATGAACTGTTCTTCGAGAACCTCGAGATCCCGGCCGAGAACCTGATCGGCGAGGAAGGCCAGGGCTTCAGGTACATCCTCGACGGCCTCAACGCCGAGCGCACGCTGATCGCCGCCGAATGCATCGGCGACGGCTACTGGTTCATCGACCGCGTGACCGCCTACACCAAGGAACGCGTGGTGTTCGGCCGCCCCATCGGGCAGAACCAGGGTGTGCAGTTTCCGATCGCCGAGGCCTTCATCGAGATCGAGGCCGCGAACCTGATGCGCTACGAAGCCTGCCGCCTGTTCGATGCGCGCGAACCCTGCGGCGCGCAGGCCAACATGGCCAAGTACCTCGCGGCCAAGGCCAGCTGGGAAGCGGCCAACGCCTGCCTGCAGTTCCACGGCGGCTTCGGCTTTGCCTGCGAATACGACATCGAGCGCAAGTTCCGCGAAACCCGGCTCTACCAGGTGGCGCCGATCTCGACCAACCTGATCCTGAGCTACGTGGCCGAGCACATGCTCGGGCTGCCGCGGTCCTTTTGACTCGCCCCCAGGCTCCGCGCACTTCGTGTCGCTTCTCCAACCCCCTACCGGGGGCAACACCTGAGGCCCGGCAAAGCCGGTTCCTCGGTGTTCCACGAAAAGATCCTTTATGACCTCTGCCACCATCGACCACCCGAGCCAGGTGCTCGCGACCTTCGCGGCAGAGCTGAAGCTCGCCGACATTCCCGCGCCCGTGCTGCGCCGCACCGAAGACCTGATGCTCGACTGGCTCGGCTCGGTGCTCGCGGCGCGCAGCGCGCGGCCGGTGCAAAGCATCGAGCGCTTCGCGCGGGCCATGGGCCCGGCCGAGGGGCCGAGCGAACTGCTGACCTCGCGCCGCACCACGTCGCCGGTGTTCGCGGCGCTGGTCAACGCCGCGGCCTCGCATTTCGTGGAGCAGGACGACGTGCACAACGGCTCGGTGTTCCATCCGGCGGCGGTAGTGATCGCGCCCGCGCTTGCGGTGGCACAGAGCCTCGGCGCGAGCGGCGCGCAATTGCTCACGGCGGTGGTCGCGGGCTATGAGGTCGGCATCCGCGTGGGCGAGTTCCTCGGGCGCTCGCACTACAAGACCTTCCACACCACAGCCACGGCGGGCACGCTGGCCGCGGCTGCCGCCGTGGGCAATCTGCTCGCGCTCACGCCTGCGCAGATGCTGCATGCCTTCGGCTCGGCCGGCACGCAGTCGGCCGGCCTCTGGGAGTTTCTGCGCGATGCGGCCGATTCCAAGCAACTGCATTGCGCGCACGCGGCCGCGAGCGGACTGATGTCGGCCTACCTGGCGCAGGACGGTTTCACGGGCGCCGCGAAGATCCTCGAAGGTGCGCAGGGCCTGGCGGCCGGCATGTCGAGCGACGCCGATCCGGCGCGGCTCACCGACCGGCTCGGCACGCGCTGGGCCCTGGCCGAAACCTCTTTCAAGTTCCACGCCTCGTGCCGCCACACGCATCCCGCCGCCGACGCGCTGCTGCAGGTGATGACCGCGCACCGGCTACGGCCGGCCGATGTGTCGCACGTGACCGCGCACGTGCACCAGGGCGCCATCGACGTGCTCGGGCGCGTGCAGGTGC
>CAMLCW010000131.1 GCA_946478645.1 uncultured Variovorax sp. | reverse complement strand
ATGACCTGCGTGCTCACCTGCATGATCTTTGCGGCGGTGTCGGGCTCGTCGGTGGCCACCACCTTCGCGATCGGCGCCATCCTGATCCCCGCGCTCATCAAGCACGGCTATCCCACTTCGTATGCGGCCGCGCTGCAGGCCACGAGCGCCGAGCTGGGCGTGATCATCCCGCCGTCGATCCCGTTGATCCTCTACGGCGTGAGCGCCGAAGTGTCGATCGGCGAGCTCTTCATCGCGGGCTTCGGTCCCGGCCTGCTCATCAGCGGCGCGCTGATGGTGTTCGTCTGGGCCTTCTGCAAGTGGAAGGGCTGGGGCAAGAATGACGGCGATGGACGCATGCCATTCGGCAAGGCGCTGCTCCAGGCCGGCTGGGCGCTGCTGATGCCGATCATCATCCTGGGCGGCATCTACGGCGGCATCTTCACGCCCACCGAGGCCTCGGCGGTGGCGGTGCTGTACGCCCTGGTCGTGGGCATGGTGATCTACCGCGAGATCAAGCCGAGCGCACTGTTCGGCATCCTGCGCAAGTCGGTGCTGTCGTCTGCGGTGATCATGTTCATCATCGCCAACGCGGGCCTGTTCGCGTTCCTGATCACGCGCGCGGGCGTGCCCGATGCCATCGGCCATTGGCTCGAAGAGGTGCTGAAGTCGCCGACGATGTTCCTGCTGGGCGTGAATGCGGCGCTGTTCCTCATCGGCATGTTCATCGAGACCAGCGCCGCGATCATCGTGCTCGCGCCGATCCTCGCGCCGGTGGCGATGCACTTCGGGGTCGACCCGGTGCACTTCGGCCTCATCATGGTGGTGAACCTCGCGCTCGGCATGATCACGCCGCCCTTCGGCGTGAACCTGTTCGCAGCCTGCACGGTCGCGCGCATTTCGCTCGACCGGATCATCAAACACCTGATTCCATTCGTGCTCGTGATCCTGGCCTGCCTGATGGTGATCACCTACGTGCCCTGGATTTCGCTGTCGCTGCGCGACCTCGTTTACGCCCGCTGACCACTGCGCCCTCGCCCGGCCGGCGGGGTGTGCGCGAACCTCGATGCGACAATGGTTCCGGCGCCCGCGGCGCCACCATTTATAAGAAACTGGAGGAACCACACCATGCATCGCATCTCGAAGAAGCTTGTCGCCGGCTGCCTGCTCGCCGCCGCAGCGCTTGGCGCCGTGGCGGCCGACAGGGCCTCGCCAGGCCAGTCGGCCGACGAACTGCTGCAAAGCGCGCGCGACACCCTGCGCCAGCTTGACGAGGACCGGTTCGGGCCGCTGTGGGACAACGCCTCGGGTGTGCTCAAGTCGCGCGTGCCGCGCGCTGCCTTCATCGACACCACCCGCAAGGCGCGCCAGACGCTCGGCAGCGTGAAGCAGCGCGACTGGCAGAACGTGACGCGCCGCACCACCGCCACCGACGGCAGCCTGCAGGACCTGCCCGCCGGCACCTACGCCAACGTCGAATACACCACGCTGCTGGCCGACGGCAAGACGGGGTCCGAGAAGCTCAGCTTCTCGCTCGAGGACGGCAAGCGCTGGCATTTCACGGGTTACGTGGCCTTCCGGCCCGAAACGGCCGCCGCCGCGGCAGCACCCGTGGCAGCGGCGAAAGCCCTGCCGGCGGCTGCTGCTGCCCCGCAAGCCGCCGCGCCGGCTGGCGACGCCACGCCCGCCAAACCCGCTTCGGGCGGAAACGCCATCTCCGAGATCGATGCCGCGGTGCGCGCCTGGGCCGCCGCCTGGGCTGCCAAGGACATGGACCGCTACTTCGCCGCCTATGCGCCGAACGCGGTGCCGAACGGCAGGCTCGACCGCGGCGGCTGGGAAGCCGAGCGGCGCAAGCGCATCGAGGGCAAGTCGCGCATCGAAGTGGTTGTCGACGATCTCGTCATCAGCATCCACGGCACCGCCGCCACCGCGCGCTTCAAGCAGACCTACCGCGCCGACACGCTGAACGACACGGCCCCGAAGGTGCTCGAATTCCAGCGCGTGGACAACCGCTGGCTGATCCGCCGCGAAACCGCAGGTTGAGATCGAGCGCCGCTGCCTTGGCGATGTAAGGCGAAAGCTTCATCAAGGTGTCACCGCGCGCGGCGATGCTTCAGCCCTCGCATTCCAGGGCTGTTGCGCCATGTTTCCCACCAAGACCGACAAGGCACGCGACGAACTCCGGGGTGGCCGGCGCACCCTGACGCAGCGTGAACGCGCGCTGCTTCTGATGGCCGACGGCCGCCGCTCGCTGAGCGACTTCGTCCCATTGTTCGCGAGCCGTGGCGATGCCGAGCAGGCGCTGCAGGCGCTCGCGCATCGCGGCTACCTGCAGTTTCCCGTGCCACCCGCCGCCCTCGCGGCGCCTGTCGCGGCGCCCGCACCCGGCAACGCCGCCGACACCTTCGACGGCAAGCGCTCGCTCGCCACCACGCGGATGTTCCTGTTCGACATCTGCGAGCGCATGTTCGTGCGGCGCGATCCGCAGTTCGCGCTGCAGATGCGCGAAGCGCTGCGCGAGGCGCGGGACCGGGAAGCAATGCTCGATATCGCGGCACTGATGCTGGCCGAGGTCGAGCAGGCCGCGGGCGCGGAACGGGCCGCGTCGCTGCGCGAGCGCATCGACAGGTTGTTGCCGCCGGCCGTCGAAGCGGCACATTGAGCCTGCCCCGCCCGCCTCGTGCCGACGCCGGGGCAGCGCGATCCACTACACTCGCCGGGTCAGGAGAGAGCTTCGCCACGCGGAGCCGCCGAAGGCGCAGGGCCCCCCCGAACGCTCAGGCAAAAGGACTGACACAGCGACGGCATACACCGTCGTTTCCTTGCTGGAGAGAGGCCGTTGCAGCGCGCGTTGCAGCAGCGGCCCACCGAAGGAGCAAACCCCGATCGTGGGGCGAATCTCTCAGGTAAAGCGGACAGCAGGGGTGGCCCATGGCTTGCGCCATGGAATTCGACTGCCCCTTTGGAGTGCCCCGTGGCCGCTTCCGCTGACCAACCGCAACAACAAGCTTTGCTCAAGACCCCGCTGCACGACCTGCACGTCGAGCTGGGCGCCCGCATGGTGCCGTTCGCCGGCTATTCGATGCCGGTGCAGTATCCCGCCGGCCTGATGGCCGAGCACCGCCACACGCGCGAGCAGGCCGGGCTGTTCGACATCTCGCACATGGGCCAGTTGCGCCTGGTCGGCCCCGACGCCGCGGCCGCCTTCGAGACGCTGATGCCGGTCGACGTGATCGACCTGGCCCCCGGCAAGCAGCGCTACGGCCTGCTGCTGAACGACGAGGGCGGCATTCTCGACGACCTGATGTTCTTCAACGAAGGGCACGGTTCGATCTTCGTGATCGTCAACGGCGCCTGCAAGGTGGCCGACATCGCGCACATCCAGCAGAGGATCGGCCAGCGCTGCGAGGTGCAGCCCCTGCCCGACCACGCGCTGCTCGCGCTGCAGGGGCCGCAGGCCGCAGCGGTGCTGGCTCGGCTTTCACCCGGCATCGAGCGCTTCGTGTTCATGACCGGCGGCGCAGTGCAGATCGGCGGCATCGCGGCCTTCGCCACGCGCAGCGGCTACACGGGCGAAGACGGCTTCGAGATCTCGGTGGCCGCCCGCGACGCCGATGCGCTGGCGCGCCTGCTGCTCGCCGAGCCCGAGGTCAAACCGATCGGCCTGGGCGCGCGCAATTCGCTGCGGCTCGAGGCCGGCCTGTGCCTCTATGGCAACGACATCGACACCACCACCACGCCGGTGGAGGCATCGCTCAACTGGGCGATCCAGAAAGTGCGCCGCGCGGGCGGCGCGCGCGAAGGCGGTTTTCCCGGTGCGGCCCGGGTGCTGGCGCAGCTGGCAGCGGCCACCACGGGCGCAGCCGGCCACACCGACCACGACACGCTCACGCGCAAGCGCGTCGGGCTCGCGGCGCTCGAGCGCATCCCGGTGCGCGAGGGCACGGTGCTGCAGTCGTTCGAGGGCCAGGACATCGGCCTGGTGACGAGCGGCCTGCTCGGCCCCACGGCCGACCGCCCGATCGCGATGGGCTACGTGGCCACCGCCTTCGCCGAGCCCGGCACGCGCGTGCAGGCGATCGTGCGCGGCAAGCCGGTGCCGATGGAGGTCTCGGCCATGCCTTTCGTGCCCACGCGCTACTACCGCGGCTGAACCCTGCATCCGATTTTTTCCACGAGGAGTTTTCTCACATGACCATCAAGTACACCAAGGACCACGAATGGGTCTCGGCCGAAGGCGATGCCGCCACCGTCGGCATCACCGTGCATGCGCAGGACGCGCTCGGCGACGTGGTGTTCGTCGACCTGCCCGAAGTGGGCAAGACCTTCGCGCAGGGCGAAGTGGCCGGTGTCGTCGAATCGGTGAAGGCCGCCGCCGACGTGTTCATGCCCGTGTCGGGCGAGATCACCGAAGTGAACGAAGCCCTGCGCGCCGATCCCTCGCTCGCCAACAGCGACCCGCTGGCCGCCGGCTGGTTCTTCAAGGTCAAGCTCAGCGAGCCGGCACAGCTCGACGCGCTGCTGGACGCGGCTTCGTACGACAAATTCGCGGCCGAATCTTGATGCGCTGCTGAAAGCGGACTTCCGGACGCAGAGGGCGCGAAGATTTCGCAGAGGACGCAGAAGAAAATTCAAGAAGCTTCTCTTCGGTTTTCTTTTGCGCCTTCTGCGAAATCTTCGCGTCCTCTGCGTCCGGCAGTCCGATCCCGTCTTCTCCCCCGACACCCGCCATGCCCACCTCCTCCCTCCCCTCCCTGCAAGAACTCGAGAACGCCGAGGAATTCCTCGCCCGCCACATCGGCATCGATGCGGCCGACGAAGCGCGCATGCTGCCGGTGATCGGCTCGGCCACGCGCGCGGAGCTCATCGACGGCATCGTGCCCGCGGCGATCCGCCGCGCACGGCCGATGCGGCTGCCGGCGCCCGCCACCGAAGCCGAAGCGCTCGCCGAGATGAAGGCCATCGCGGCGAAGAACAAGGTCTGCAAGAGCTTCATCGGCCAGGGATACTACGGCACCCACACGCCCGGCGTGATCCTGCGCAACGTGCTCGAGAACCCCGCCTGGTACACCGCCTACACGCCCTACCAGGCCGAAATCTCGCAGGGCCGCATGGAAGCCCTGCTCAACTTCCAGACCATGGTGTGCGACCTGACCGGCATGGCCATCGCCAACGCGTCGATGCTCGACGAGGCCACGGCCGCCGCCGAGGCCATGACGCTCGCCCGGCGCAGCGTCAAGAGCAAGAGCAACGTGTTCCTGGTCTCGGGCGACTGCCATCCGCAGACGATCGAGGTCATCCGCACGCGCGCCGCGCCGCTGGGCATCGAAGTGAAGGTGAGCACGGCGTCCGAGACACTGCCGCACCTGATGGCGAGCTGCGAGTTCTTCGGCGTGCTCGCGCAGTACCCGGCCACCACCGGCCATGTGCACGACCTGCGCCCGCTCGCGGGCCATGCCCACCAGTGCGACGCCGCCTTCTGCGTGGCCGCCGACCTGCTTGCGCTCACACTGCTCGCACCGCCCGGCGAATGGGACGCCGACATCGTCTGCGGCACCACGCAGCGCTTCGGCATGCCGATGTGCAACGGCGGCCCGCACGCGGCCTACCTGGCCTGCCGCGACGAGTTCAAGCGCTCGCTGCCGGGCCGGCTGGTCGGTGTGAGCGTCGACGCGCACGGCCGTCCGGCCTACCGCCTTGCGCTGCAGACGCGCGAGCAGCACATCCGGCGCGAGAAGGCCACCTCCAACATCTGCACCGCGCAGGTGCTGCCGGCGGTGGTCGCGAGCATGTACGCCGTCTACCACGGGCCCGTGGGCCTCACGCGCATCGCGCAGCGCGTGGCCGCGCTCACCGCGATCCTGGCCCAGGGCCTGGTGCAGATGGGCCGCGAGGTGGCCAACGCCACCGCGTTCGATTCGCTGACGATCCAGACCGGCGACGACACGCAGAAGATCGTCGAGCGCGCGCAGGCCGGCGGCATCAACCTGCGCCAGGGGCTGCAGCAACACCTGGGCATCTCGCTCGACGAGACCACCACGCGCGCCGACGTCGAGACCCTCTGGGCGCTGTTCGTGCCCGCGGGCACGCCGATGCCGCGCTTCGACGACCTCGCCGGCACCGCGCCGCGGCTGCCCGAGGACCTGCGCCGCACCAGCGCCTTCCTCACGCACCCGGTGTTCAACACGCACACGAGCGAGACGGCGATGCTGCGCTACATCCGCAGCCTGTCCGACAAGGACCTGGCGCTCGACCGCAGCATGATCCCGCTCGGCAGCTGCACCATGAAGCTCAACGCGACGAGCGAGATGATCCCGATCACCTGGCCCGAGTTCGCGAACATCCATCCGTTCGCGCCGGCCGACCAGCTCGCGGGCTATGCCCAGCTCGACGCCCAGCTGTGCGCCTGGCTCTGCGAGGCCACCGGCTACGCCGGCATCAGCCTGCAGCCCAATGCCGGCTCGCAGGGCGAATATGCGGGCCTGCTCGCGATCCGCGCCTTCCACGAGGCCAACGGCCAGGGGCACCGCAACATCTGCCTGATTCCGTCGTCGGCGCATGGCACCAACCCGGCGAGCGCACAGATGGTGGGCCTGCAGGTGGTGGTGACGGCCTGCGACGCGCAGGGCAACGTCGACATGGACGACCTCCAGCGCGCCTGCGAGAAGCACAGCGCCAACCTGGCCGCAGTGATGATCACCTACCCGAGCACGCACGGCGTGTTCGAGACCCGCGTGAAGGAACTCTGCGAACTGGTGCATGAGCACGGCGGCCGCGTGTACGTCGACGGCGCCAACATGAACGCGCTGGTCGGCGTGGCCGCGCCCGGCGAATTCGGCGGCGACGTGAGCCACCTGAACCTGCACAAAACCTTCTGCATTCCGCACGGCGGCGGCGGGCCGGGCGTGGGGCCGGTGTGCGTGGTCGAGGACCTCGTTCCCTATTTGCCAGGCCATGCGACGGCGGCGGGCGCCGCAGTGGCGAGCGTGGGGGCCATCTCTGCGGCGCCACTGGGCAACGCGGCGGTGCTGCCGATCAGCTGGATGTACTGCCGCATGATGGGCGCCAAGGGCCTGCAGGCAGCGACCGAAACGGCCATCCTGAGCGCCAACTACATCAGCGCACGCCTCAAGGATCACTACCCCACGCTCTACGCCAGCCCCAACGGGCACGTCGCGCACGAGTGCATTCTCGACCTGCGTCCGCTCAAGGAGACCAGCGGCGTCACGGCCGAGGACGTTGCCAAGCGCCTGATCGACTACGGTTTCCATGCGCCCACGCTGAGCTTCCCGGTGCCGGGGACCCTGATGGTCGAGCCGACCGAGAGCGAGCCGCTGGCCGAGCTCGACCGTTTCATCGACGCAATGATCGCGATCCGCGGCGAGATCCGCCGGATCGAGGAAGGCGTCTGGCCGAAGGACGACAACCCGCTCAAGCATGCGCCGCACACCGCCGCGAGCCTGGTCGCGAGCGAGTGGACGCATCCGTATGCGCGCGAACTCGGCGCCTATCCGCTGGCCGCGCTCAAGGACGCCAAGTACTGGCCGCCCGTGGGCCGGGTCGACAACGTCTATGGCGACCGCAACCTGTTCTGCAGCTGCGTGCCCGTGGCCGATTACCAGGAAGCCGAAGCAGCAGCCAGCTGAGCATCGGCTGACCCGGCCGCGGCCGGGTCAGCCTTCGCGCCGGTACATCGCCCATTTGACGGTCAGCAGGTCCGCGGCGATCTTGGCAGCGTTGACGCCGGCATAGTCCTGCGAGGGATCGAATTCGAACCCCTCCTGGTAGCGCTTGACTTCGCCATAGTCGGGATCGAAGGTCATCGGGCCCATGAGTTCCGCTGGATCGGCGCCGGCGGGAAGCGCGAGGAATTTCGTGGGATCGGTGGCACTCTGGTAGAGATCGACGCTCATCAGGCTCATACGCTGGTCCTCGAAATGACTGGATGTCGTGAAGGAGCCGATCATCTGCGTCATGGGCACCGCATGCAATCGGTCCGCGCCTACACGGCGCGGGCGAGTGTCAGTGCTTCCCGGCCTTGTTCTTCGCGACTTCGCCGGTCGCGATCTGCTGGCGGAAGCTGCGCAGGCTGGCCTTGAGCTTGCGCTCGTTCTCGAGCCCCACGCGCACCATGATCTTCTGGCCCGCAGAGAGCGATTCGAGCGCCGGGTCGACGTATTCGTAGCGCACCCACGGTCGCGTCGACTGCACGCTGCCCTTGACGTCGACGAGCCGAACGTGCACCGGGCCTGCGGGCTCGGGCGCCTGCAGCAGGTGGTCGATCACCGCGATCAGGCGGTCGTTGAAGTAGCGCCCCGGATAACCGAGTTCCTCGTAAGCATGCTGGAACAGCGGATAGAGCCGCGCATACACCTTGGCCGCCTTCGCCGGATCGATCGACTGCGTCAGCTGCACCAGCGCGGCATAGCGTGCGCTGTTCTTCGGATCGATGGCCTCGGCATCGCCCTTGCCCTTGGTGATGAAGCGCTGCTTGGTGGGGTGAACCGGCCATCGGCTCGCGGGTGCCTGCTCGCGCGCCAGGTTGTCGACCGTGGCCACGAAGCGCTGCACCACGCCATCGGGCAGCAGGAACTCGCTCGCGTTGCGGCTGCCGAGCAGATCGGTTAGCGCCTTCGTCACGCGCGAATCCGATTTGCCCACGGGGGGCAGCCCCGCATCGGGCGGTGCGAGCCCTTCGAGCGGATTCTGTGGCTCGAGCAGTTCGGGCAGCGGCGAAAGCGGAGGCAGCACGGGGCCGTCGTTCGGCGCGGCGGCCACGGGCGCCGGAGCTTCGACCGCCACAGGCTGCTGCTGTTGCTGGTACCAGCGCCAGCCGAAGAACGCCGCCGCCAGCAGCAGCAGCGCGATCACGACGATGGTGCCGATGGGTGTTTCGCGCCGCGGCCTGAATGCGGGGGCGTCGGAAGGGTTGTTGTCGCGCAGGTCGGAGGGATCTCGTTCGGGCATGTCGGCGGTTTCCTTTTGCAAAAGAGCATGGGGAGACGAGCACCGATGGTGCACCAAATAGACGCTGTAGCGCCGCCTCCCTCTCGTAACGCGGTGTGACCCGCTCCGCGCGCCGAAGTTCAGCCCGAAGCCGCGGTCACGCGAATCCGCGTGCCAGCGCGCGTGTGATCTCGGCCGCCGGCTGTTCGCGGCAGCCTGCGGCATTCTGGCCCGACCACAGCGGTGAGAAATCGCCGCTGCCCTGCGCCTCGGCCTTGGCCCGCAGCGGCGCGATGGCCGAGGTGGCAAGCGGAAATTCCGGCGCCGCCGCGCCGATCGGGCCAAGGTCGCGCATCACACGGTTCACGATGCCGCGCGCCGGCCGGCCAGTGAAAAGATTGGTCAACGCCGTGTGCCGGGCGGCCTCGCTCTGGAGCGCCGCGCGGTGCAGCGCGCTGGTGGTGGCCTCCGGCGCCAGCATGTAGGCCGTGCCCACCTGCACGCCCGCGGCGCCCAGCGCCATGGCGGCGGCCACGCCGTCGGCATCGGCAATGCCGCCCGCCGCGATCACCGGCAGCCGCACCGCGCGCACCACCTGCGGCAGCAGCGCGAAGGTGCCGAGCTGCCGGGTCAGGTCGTGCGAGAGGAAGTGGCCCCGGTGGCCGCCCGCCTCGAGCCCTTGCGCAATGATCGCGTCGACGCCCTGCGCCTCGAGCCACAGCGCCTCGTCGACCGTGGTGGCCGAGGCAAGGATCTTCGAACCCCAGCCGCGCACCGGGGCCAGCAGCGCCGCGTCGGGCAGCCCGAAATGGAAGCTCACCACCGGCGGGCGGAATTCGGCGAGCAGCGCGGCGACTTCGGCGCTGAACGGATTGCGCCCCGGGCCGGCCGGAATGGCAGCGGCATCGATGCCGAACTCGCGGTAGTAAGGCGCCAGCGCCTCACGCCATACCGCTTCGCGCGCCGCATCGGGTTCGGGTGGCACATGCGCGAAGAAATTGACGTTGTAGGGTTTGCCGGTGCCTGCGCGGATGGCCGCCAGCTCGCTGCGCAGCGCCTCGTTGCCGAGCATCGCGCAAGGCAGCGAGCCGAGGCCGCCCGCGTTGCTGACCGCGATCGCCATGGCGCTGCCCTGGATGCCCGCCATTGGCGCCTGAATGAGAGGAAGCTCGGTGCCGAGGAGCTGCTGCAGTGTCGTCGTCATGCCAGATGGTCCTGAGAAGTTGCCAAGCGGCGCGCCGGGTGCGCCAGCGCCGATTCTGCGACGAAGCCGAAACCCCCTGCGTTCAGGCGGAAGCCGGCGCGGGCGGCAGCCGCTTCTCCAGCCAGCGCAGGCCGAAGGCCAGCGCAAGAAAGACCACCGCCACCGCCGCCGAGTTGAGCGCCGCGCGCGCCAGGCCGATCTTCGTCACGTCCATGAACGGGTACGGATACCAGTCGACGAACGCGCCGCGCACGAAGGTGTAGGCGATCCAGGCCAGCGGCAGCAGCATCGCACGGGCGATGGTGCCGCGGTCGGTGCGCGGGCGTGGCCCCACGCAAAGCCAGCCCAGCACCGCGCCGACCGGCGTGACGGTGTGCAGCAGGAAGTTGGCGAGCTCGCCCGAGGGCGTCAGCTCGCGCAGCCCCGTGAGCACCGTGTGGAACACCACGCCCGTCACCGCGATGCAGAGCACCGCCGTGAGCCGCAGCACGCGGAACGCCGGGCCGTCATGCGCGGGCCTGAAGGCCAGCAGCGCGCAGACCCCGCCGATCAGCAGGTTCGAGTCGATCGTGAAGAAGCTGAACAGCCGCACCAGCCGTTCGAACTGCGTCGGCGCGAGGCCCGGCCCGTCGATGATCGCCGTGGCGAGCTCGAGCCCCACGCCCCCTGCCGCTGCGAGCGCGACCACGGCGTGCAGCACGCGCGCCAGCGCCAACGGGCCCCAGGCGGCCTGGGGCGAAACGGGGGTGTCGATGTTCGTGGGTGGAGGCATCGGGTTCAAAGGCCGCTGCGCGTGTCCTGCGCCTGCATCCATGCAGGTAGGTCACGCTGGCTGTGGAGGACACGCCAGACGTCGATGGAATCCGGCCGTTCGAAATAGAACACGAGATGCGGATAGCGAGTCAGCGGCCATAAGCGCAAACCGGGAAGATCGAGTTCGTGCGCATGGCGCGTCGAACCCGTACCCGGATGCCGACCGATGTGACCGTAGGCTGTCTCGAGCGCATCGATGAAACCCAGCGCTGCATGCTCTGCACCTTCTTCCAGGTGGTAGGCGATGACATCGTCGATGTCACGATTGTTGGCTTGTTCCCGCGGAATGATGACCTTGGCCTTCACCTTGTGCGGCCGGCCTTGCCGGCGTTACTGGCGATATTGCGTACCCTGTCGCGCAAACCATCGAAGTAGGCTTGGTTTGCCTCGGCTGAAGGCTGCGACTGCCCCCCTTCCAGGAGCAGGCCACGCAATTCGAACTTCTGCTGGTCGCGCCGGATGAGGTCGCGCACATATTCGCTGCTGGTGCCGTAGCCCCGCTCGGCGACTTGCTCGTCGACGAACGATTCCATGGCTTCCGGCAAGGACACGTTCATGGTGCTCATCGCGAAAGCATGAGTTTCTTGGCAAATTTTTGGCAAGACCTCGACGCTCCGGCTACGAGGCACCCTGGCCCGCCCGACCCTCCGGCAACATCAGCGCAAACAGCTCGCTGCGGAAGTGGATCCCGAGCCGGCTGAAAGCCCGGTTGCGATAGGTCTTGACCGTCGGCAGCGCCAGGCCCATGTCGGCCGCGATGCCCTCCTGCGTCATGCCGCGCAGCAGCCGCTGGCAGACGTTGAGTTCCTGCGGCGTCAGCGCCGGGCAGCGGGCCTGCAGCCGCGCGCGGAGTTCGTCCACCGTGTCGGCGCGGGCCAGCGCGATGTGCTTGCGCGTGAGCGCCATCAGCAGGCGCCCGGCGGCGGCGAAGTCGGCCAGCTGGGCGTCGTTGAGCGGGCGCTGGTGGGTGTGCCGGTAGAAATTGACCGCGAACAGGGCGTCGTCGCCGCTGTCCCCCCCGAATGCCGCCGGCTCCGCCTCGACCACCGACACGCGCTCGACCACGCCGTGCGCCTCGTAGACCTTGGCGCGATGTTCGGGTGGCACCTCGTGCGCAGTGATGTGGCACACGCGCAGCGGCTGCGGCACGCTGGCTTCGCGCAAGGTGCGGTCGCTACGGATCGGGCCGGACAGGTAGGCATGCCAGCAGTCGCGCGTGGTGTCGGGCATGCCCCGGCTGCCGCTCAGGTAGATGGCCGGCCGCGATCCGGTGCGATAGACCGAGAACGAGCCCACCGGCAGCGCCGAAGCCATGGCCTCGAGCAGGCAGGCGCCGAACCCGGGCTCGCCCAGCGCAGGCACCACCATCGGCAGGCACTGCGCCAGCGGCGCGGCGACGGGCTTGGGGGACAGATCGGGAATCCAGGTGCGCATGGGCAATACGGGCAATCCCGTCATCTTCGAGGATGACAGCGCCGCCCTGCCACCGGGCTTACGCTAGGGCATGACTTCCCATAACGAGCAACCCTCCCCGAACGATCCGCTGGCCGCACCGCGCCTGGCCTGGTTTGCCGATGTCTCGGTCG
>CAMLCW010000130.1 GCA_946478645.1 uncultured Variovorax sp. | reverse complement strand
CCGCAGCGCGCCGCCGGTGGCAATGGCCTGCACTGCGCCGCCCCGGCCGGTGAGCAGCGGCGTGTTCAGCGTGAGCGGCGCGGCGCCCGCGTCGATGCCGCCCGCCCCTTCGCCGACGATGCCTTCGCGGCCCGTGAGCGTCACGCTGCCGAAGCCCGAGAAGGTCTTCTGTCCCGCGCCCAGCACCAGCGTGGCCGCGTCCAATGTGAAGCCGCCCGCGCCGGTGCCGCCCCCGGCCGTGGCACCGCCACCGCTGTTGGCGAGCGCGATGCCCTCGCCCCGGATCACCACGTCGCCCGCGCCGCGGCCGACGAATGCGGCGCCGTCGAGCGTCAGCGCTTTCAGGCCGGCCGCGCCCAGGTCGAGCGAGCCGTAGAAGTCGAAGTCCGAGTAGCTGCGCAGCGTCAGCCGCGTCGAGCGCGACAGCTGCGCGAGCGCGCCGCTGTCGAGCACCATGCCCTCGGTGCCACCGCCAAAGCCGATGCGGCCCGCCGCCACCGACAAGTCGGCCCCCGCGACCTGCGCCGAAGCGGCCAGCTCGGTGGTGCGCGTGGCGTCGATCAGCAAGGCGTTGCCGCCGTCGACCACCGCGCCCGCGCCGAGGGTGACGAGGCCGCCGCGCGAAGTGTCCACGCCCTCGCGGACGACCTTGACCGCGTCGCCGGTCGCCACGCGCACCAGCGCGCCCCAGTCGCGCGCCGGCGCGGTGAGCACGTCGTCGGCGGCGTCCTTGGCGTCGATCACGCCGTCGAAGTTGTCGTCCGGCTGGCCGTCGGGGTCGGTATAGACCGCGGCCACCTGCGGCTTGACGACCAGGCTGCCCGCGCCGCCGGTGCCGCGGCCGCGCGCGCTGACGCGGCTGCCGGCGTCGATGGCGACCTGCTCGCTGGCGGCCAGGATGACTTCGGGGCCGAACAGTTCGGAGCCCTCGTCGTTGCGCACCACGATGTCGGTCGCGGTCACGTCCAGTTCGAGGCCGAGCGCATTGCCCTGGCGCTTGCCGCCCACCAGCAGGCTGCCGGCGCCGAAGTTCGACAGGCTCGCCGAATCGATGACGAGGTAGCCGTCGGCCTGCAGGCTCGCGCCGTCCTGGCCGCGGCCGACGATCGCGATCTTCTTGCCTGCGATGTCCACCAGCCCGCCGCGCCCGCCCGCATCGGGCGCCGAGCGCAGCGTGCCGGCGAGCACGAGGCTGCGGCCCGCGTCGAACACGACGGCGCCGCCGTCGCGCGGCAGCCGCGGCGTGACCACGTCCTGGCCCGTCAGGCGGTATTGCGTGAGCTTGAAGGCCTCGGACGAGAAGAAGTCGTTGGCCGTGGCCTCGTTGTATTCGGTGTAGCGGCGCAGCGTGCCGCCGGGCATCACGCGCCAGGCCGTGGCCTGCGCGTCCTGGTTGCCGCCGAAGGTATTGCCGGCGCGGCCCTGCATGACCAGGCTGCCGTCCGGCGCGCGCGTGGCGGGCGCGGCGGCGCCGCCCCATGCCTTGCCCGTGGCCTGCACCGCGAAGGCGCCGGGCAGCAGCGCGAAGCGCGCGGGCAGCAGGTCGTACCAGCCCGCCGCCAGGCCCGGGCCGCCCGCCAGCCACACGCGCTGGCCGGCCGGTGCGCCACCGGCCGGCGCCGCGCCCGCCTGCCCCGGCAGGATCGCGTACATGCCGGGCACGTTCAGCACGTCGTGCGAGCCGCCGGGGCCGGGCACGAACTCCGAGGCATGCAGCTCGCCGCCGCCCGCAATGTCCACCACCGCGCCCGGCGCGAGCGCGACATCGGGCGACTTCAGCGTGATGCGCTTCTCGGGCGGCGCCACCAGCGAGCCGCTCGCCGGATTCGCCGGGTCCACGGGCTGGGACGGATCGTGCCAATGCTCGTTGTTGGACAGCGTGCCGTAGGGCACGGCCAGGCCGGCGCCTGACACCGAGGTGAGGCTGCCCGCACCCAGCGCGAGGCGCTCGCCCGCCGCCAGCTCGATCTGGCCGAAGGGCGCGCGCAGCACGCCGTTCTGCGCGATCACCGGCGCTTCGAGGCGCAGGCTGCCGCCGGCCGAGAGCGGCGCGCCGCCCGCATCGCCGAGGCGCTCGACGCCGATCGAATCGCCGGCGCGGATGATGCCGGTCATGGCGGTCGCCGGGTAAATCTGGCCCGCGTGGAGCTGCAGCTGGCCGTCCACGTCGAGGTTGACCTGCAGCCGGGTCTCCTGGCCGAACTGCGCGGGCAGCGCGCCGCCCAGGCGGATCTCGCCGGCCTCGAGCACCGTGCGGCCGAAGCCGGTGATGCGGACCGTGCCCGACTGGAATTGGTCCGCATCGGCGGGCGAGGCGATGTCGATCAGCGCACCGGTCACGCTCAGCTGGCCCGTCGCGCCGGGGGCTTGCGGCGCGGGCACGGCTGCGGCATCGGGCGTGGTCGCCAGCAGGATGTGCGGCGCGCGCAGCGAGGACGACGAGGCCGCATGACCGACGATCGGGCCCTGCAGCGAGATCGAACGGCCCAGCGCGAGGTGCGCGTTGTCCAGGCGGATGGCGCCCTGCGCGGCACTCACCAGCGCGAGGTCGGCAAAGCCGCCGTCCCTGAACGCCTGCGGACGCAGCGTGAGCGCGAACTGCTGGCCCGGCTGCTGGAGCACGTCGCGTAGCAGGTCGCCCCCGAGCAGCGTGTCGCGGAAGTTGTCCAGCGTCTGGGGCGAGAGGCCGAACGCCGCGGGGTCGAGCGGGCCGGGCACGCCGGGCGCAGTCAGGCGGTCGGACAGCACCAGTTCCTTGCGGTCCGCCAAGTGCGCGAGCAGCGCGGACGGCAGCACCATCGGGCCGGCGATGTCGTAGCCCCAGTCGCGCAGGCCGGGCGCCCAGTCGAAGTCCAGGCCCTGCTTCCAGTCGCTGCAGGCGCCGTCGACGAAGAAGCCGTAGCAGTCCGGGTCCGGCAGCGAGCGCTCCAGCTGCTCCAGCGGCGAGCCGTTCGCGTGCGACGTCGCCATCATGTTCACGCGGATGCGGCCGCCGACACCGCCGGGACCGCCCGCCGCGCCGCGCATCGTGCTTTCGACCAGGCCCTTGCCGGTGATCTGGATCAGGCCGCCGTTGCTGTCGAGCGTGATCGACGGCACGCTGCGCGGAAGCCGCGTGCCGCTGGTGCCCGTGTCGGGCACGCCGTCGATGGTGCCGGTCGCGCCCGAGACGTCGATCAGCGCGTCCTTCTCGAGCGTGAGCTCGCCCGCCCGGATCTCCACCGTGCCGCCGTCGCGCACCTCGCCCACGCGGCGGCCGGTGCTGTCGGCATGGATCAGCGCCGCGCCGCGCGCCAGCAGTTCGCCGCCGGCCGCCAGCGTGAGATTCGTGCCCGACAGCACGATGCGCCCGGCCGGTGCGTCGAGCCGGCCGGCGACGCTCAACGCACCCAGCTCGCCACCGGCCTCCAGCGCCAGCGTACCGCCGGTGTCGGTGCGCACCGTCGCGCCGCGCGCCACCCGGATCGGGCCGTTCTCGGTGCCGAGCGACAGCGACGCGGGTGTGCGCGCCGCGCGCTCTTCGGGCCGCAGCACGCCGAGCGGCGCCGCGTCGGCCAGCGTGCGGCCGCTCGGCAGGTCGCGCCAGGCGAAGCCGCTCAGGTCGATGTTCGTGGCCTGCTGCGAGACCGCGACGTCTTCGGGCACTTCGATGCCGTGGCCATCGCCGCGCACGGCGATGCTCACCCGTCCGAAGCCACGCTCGCCGAAGAGCGTGGCCGGCAGCAGGGTGACGGCGGCGGCGGCATCGTCATCCGAGGCTGGGCCTGGCGGCGCGGCGGTCAATGCGCCGCCGATCTGCACCGCCGACGCGGTCTCGAGCGACAGGCTGCCCGCCGCGCCGGCCGCATGGGCCCGCAGGTTCAGCGCACCCAGGTCGAGCTCGGGCGTCACGCCGGTCAGCGCGATCGAACCCGCATCGCCGACGCGCAGCGAGGGCAGGCCCTTCTTGCCGAGGTCGGCGCGCCCGCCGCCCGAGACGTCGAACACGGCGTCGCGGTGGGCCGAGATCTCCCCGACGTTCAGCACGATCGCGCCGCCGTCCACCGCCCAGGCGCCGCGCGGCGCGCCGTCTTTCCAGGCGTTGATCCACTGGCCGCTCGCATCGAGCCGGCCGTGCTCGCCCACCTCGAGCGTGCCGTTGACCGAAGTGAGCGAGATCCGCCCGCCGGCGGCGCGGATCGGCCCGTGGATGCGGATGTCGTTCGTCGAGCCCTCGGTGCCGGCCACGAAGAGCGATGCGCCCGGCGACAGGTCGAGCGCGGAACCCTCGGCCAGTTCGAAGTCGCCGTTGATGTTGTTGAGCACGATCGTGCCCATGCCCGAGTCGCTGAGCATGCGGTCCGACAGGAAGGTCAGCTTGGGCGACTTCTGCTCGTCGGGCGCGAGCGGCATGTAGAAGTCTTCGCCGAGCGTCGCCTTCGCGTCGAAGCCGGGCCCGAGGCGCTTCGGGTCGTGCGTGACGATGATGGTGCCCGGCGACCACGGCCGGCCATCGGGCGTGTTCTCGCCCAGCTCGAGCCGGCCGCCCTGGTTGGCGGCCGGTTTCTGCGCCTGGCGGTCGCCCACCACCACGCCGCCGAGCATGTCGCCCTCGAGCACCATCGCGTCGCCCGCGAGGATATTCACGCTGCCGGCCTTGCGCCCTTCGGTGTAGCCGGCCTCCTTGTGGTTGGCGCCGATGAGCGGCGTGCGCCAGGTGTTCTTCACGCCCCAGCGCGCATGCGCGTTCGTGAACTCGCCCGCGATGCCGGTGTAGTCGGTCTCGGGCATGGCCCGGTCCATCGTGTGCACGCGGCCGTCGGCGCCCATGAGCTTGGTCGCGGTGTTCATGCCGTCGGTGTAGCGCACCGATCCGCCCGACACGTCGAGCATCGATCCCGCGCGCGTGATCACCGCGCCGCCCGCGCGCAGCTCGATGCTGCCCGCGTCGGCCGACAGCTCGCGCAGGTCGGTCTTGCCCACGCCGACCCAGCCCGTCACGTCGGCCAGCGGCGTGCCGGTCCAGGCGCCGGGAATGTAGGTCGTGCCGTCGGGGCCGAGCACCCATTGCACGCCCGCCATCGGGCCGTCGCGGAACACGCCGGCCCTGCGCCGATCGACCACCACCTTCTTGCCGCGCAGCCATGAATCGAGCAGCAGCGGCGAATCGCGCAGTTCGTTGATGCGCAGCTCGGCCTCGATGAAGTTGCGCGCCATGTCCACGCGCATGTCCTGCAGGCCGGCCACGCTCAGGAAGGCGTCGCTGTCCAGGTAGATGCGGCTCGCGTCCCCGCGGCTGCCCGGCTTGAGATACGGGAGCAGCGTGAAGATGGGGTTGACTGCCGATTCGGCCTTGATCGTTCCCGCCGGCACCAGCACGCCGGCGTTGGCCTGCACGTCGATCAGCTGCCCGAACAGGCTCACGCGGCCGGGCTGGTAGCGCGTGGCGAGCGCGGAGGCCTCGATCTCGCTGGTGTCGGAGGCGTCGGGCATCACCTGCGCGATGCTGCCTTCGCCGAGCGTCAGCGTGCCGGCCGACCAGTTGATCAGATCGTTCACGCCGTCCGCGTACATGTGGGAGCCCAGGCCCCAGGCGCGCAGCAGGATCGAGCCGTTGCGGTTGTTCAGCGCGCTGGTCGAGACCAGCACGCCCGACTGCCGCACGTCCTGCGCCTGCAGCGTGATGTTGCCGCGGTCGGCCTGCACCGTGCCGCTGTTGACGACCTCGTAGCCGACCGACCTGGCGCGTGCGGCCATCTCGGGCAGCACCACGTCGCGCAGGCCGTCGACGAAGTGCGCGTCGGAATAGACCTGCGCCAGCCCCAGTGCGCCCAGGACCTGCCCGCCGGTGAAGGCCCAGCCGGGCACCGCCGAGGCGGCCACGTCGAGGCCGCGCGGCGCGTTCGGGTCCTGCGTGGAAGCGGTCTTCAAGAAGATGTTCTCCCCGGCCGCCAGGATGACCTGGCCGTCGGGTGCGGCGATGTGCCCCGCATTGCGCACCTTCGGCGCGAACAGCATGACCTTGCCGCCCGAGGCCGCCGCGAGGCGCGCGCCGGCTTCGACCGTGACCCCGCCCGGCGCGGCGCCGGGATCGAAGCGGTCCACGCCGCCCATGCGGTCGGGCGTGCCGCCGCTGCCGGGCTTGAAGCCCGAGTCGCCATAGATCTCGGGCCGCAGGGCGGTGAATTCGCCGAACTGCGGAATGGGGAAGTCGTTGCCCTGGTTGGCAAGCACCTGCGGGTTGTTGATGCCCAGGTTGAACTGCTTGTCCGACAACGCGAGGCTGGAGGCCACCAGCGTGCGCGTGTTCACCTGGCTGCCGCCGCCGAACACGATGCCATTGCGGTTGACCAGGTACACCGCACCGTCGGCCTCGATCTGGCCCGCGATCCGGCTCGGCTTGCCGCTCGGGTCGTTGATGCGGTTCAGCGCGATCCACGCGTTGGTGCCGTCGGGCTTGGCGCCGCCCTTCTGGTCGAAGCTCACGGTGGTGTTCTGGCCGACGTTGAAGCGCTCCCAGTTCAGGATCGCCTTCTCGTCGGTCTGCTCGATGCCGACCACGGTGCGGCCACCGGCCACCGTCTGCACCGGTGCGCGGGCGTTGAGCCAGCCGGCGGTGAGGCTGTTCGTGTCGACCTTCAGGCCGCCCTCGGCCAGGCCGTCGGGAATGTCCGAGCCGGTGTTCGATGCGGCGTCGCGCGCGGCGGACTGCGCGGCCTGCTGCGCGGCAATGGAACGCGCGGCGAGGTTCAGGTTGCCCATGGAGCGCTGCAGCTGCTCGTCGGCTTTGCGCTGCGCCTGCGGGTCGGTCAGCATCGATGCCGGCATGCCGTTGGGCAAACGGCCCGTGGCCGTTGCGGTGCTCTGCGCCGCATTCTTGCTGGCGAACCACGCGCCGCTGAATGCCCGCTGCGCCTGGGCATCGGCGAGCGCACCGTTGGCAAGCAGCGCGATGGCGATGGCGCGGGCCACCGGCGCCATGCGGAAGCGCCGGCCGCACGGGCTGTGCGACGCAGGCGCCGCGTGGATCGGTGTCGTTGCTGCGCCCTGGGGTCCGCGTGTGCTCATGGGTCGTTTCCGCCGGAAAGTTGAGTCGATGCACATCGACGAACGGGCACCCCATCTCCCGCAAACTATTTCTCCCGCGACTTCCTTTTTGTTCAGCTCAGCACGACCACCCCGCCCGGCAGCGAACGGGCCTGCAGATCGAAGGCGTGCTGCAGCTGCGCCAGCGCGAGGTCGAGCGACGCGATGTAGAAGCTGCCCGTGACGGGCCGGTCGCGCGCCGCGGTGTTCATCAACAGCACGCGGCCGGGTCGATAGCGGTTGATCTCGTCGAGCACGTCGGACAGGCGCGTCTCGGTGAACACCAGCGCGCCCTTGCGCCAAGCCGCAAGGTTCGCGCCGCCCACCAGCGCCACGCCGCTCACCGACCTGGCGTCGTACACCGTCTGCTGGCGCGCGCCGAGCTCGCGCGTGCCGGCGGGGTGCTCCACGCGGACCGCGCCCTCGATGCAGGTGACGCAGACCTTGTCGTGCAGGTAGCGGACCTCGAAGCGCCCCGCCGCGGCCAAGCTGCGCCCGGCGCCCGCGACGACGCCGAAGGCTTGCTCGCCGCGGCCGCGGGACGGCAGGTCGAAAGCGGCCTCGCCCGCGAGCAGTTCGACGCTGGTCGTGTGGCCGTCGGCCGTGCGACGCCGGATGCGGGTCTGGGTGTTGAGGGTGACCTGCACCCGCTCGCTCAGGTCCACCACCAGCTGCTCGCCGGTGGCGGTGCGGTAGTCGGCGCCCCACTCGCCCGGTACGGGCCACAGCCCTGCGGGCGGGCGGAACACGGCCACGCCCGCCACGCCGGCCATGGCCGCCGCGCCCGCGGCCGCGCCGAGGAAGGCACGGCGGGGCAGCGCCGGCCGCGGCCGGTGGCGTGCATGGAAGGCCGCTGCTTCGGCATTGGTGCGCAGCAGCTCGGCGGCGGCCGGGCCGAGCGCAGCCCATTGCGCCTTCGCTTCGCGCAGGGCCGCCGCATGGAGGTGGCTGCGCGCCACCCACCGCTTGAAGCGCTCGGCGTCCTGCGGCTTGACCGCGCCCGAATGGAACAGGCGCAGCCATTCCCAGGCCTGGCGACGGGTGTCGTCGTCGGCCGGCAAGGCGCGGTCGTTCGACGGAGTCATGGCGTCATGCGTCACGGCCGCTGCCTTTCAAGGGGGGCTCGGTCCGTGCTGCGGCGCGGGGCGATGCGGTGCTTCACCCCATACGACGAACGGGCCGGCCGGACCCCGCAATCATTTTTCGCCATGGTCGATCCTCGCGCTCAGGTGGTCGTGCGCATGCTTGAGTTCGTATTCGACGGTGCGCAGCGAAACGCCGAGGCGCCGCGCCACCTCGGGCTGCGTGAGCCCTTCCATGTGCACCAGCACGACCACCTCGCGCCGCCGCGCGGGCATGCGGTCGAGCAGCCTCGCGACCGCGTCGAGCTGCGAACGCGCCTCGGCGATGCGGTCCGGGCCGGGCGCGGTGTCGGCGAGCTCCAGCAAGGCGTCGATCTCATCGAGCGGCAGGTTGCGGCTCTGGCGGCGCTGGATGTCGAGCGCGATATTGAAGGCCATCCGCACGAGGTAGCCGCCCGGGCGCTGGATCGGCCCGTCGGCGCTGCCGCCCTGATCGTTCACGCGCAGCCAGGTGTCGTGCAGCGCGTCCTCCGCCAGATCGGCATTGCGCAGCGCCCGCCCGAGTTGGCGCTTGAGCGCGTCGTAGTGACGCGACAGGTAGTCCATCAGCAGGGGGCGTGCGTCTTCGGCCATGGCGTCAATCGGCGGGGGATTCCGCAGGGGAATCCGCAGCGTCGCGGCACTCGGGGGCGCCGCCCGGTGGCGTCGGGCGCACCAGCAGGGTCAGGGGCTGGGGCATGCCCGGCGGCGGCGCCTCAGCCAGGCGCACCGCCTCGAGCGCGCGCAGCATGGCCGCGTCCCGCGCGGCATCGCCGCTGGAGCCGAGCAGCCGCGGCCGCTGCAGCCGGCCAGTGGCATCGACCTCGAAGCGCAGCAGCGAGCGGTAGGCGCCCGGGCGGGTGCGCGGGTCATCGCACAAGGCCTGCCACACGCGCGCCTGCACCAGGCCCGGATAGCCCGCGAGGCTGCCCAGGCTCGCGGCGCGCGGCGGCGGCGCGGCGGCCGGTTCTGCAGGCTTCAGGGCCAGCGTGGGGCCCGACCCCGTGCGCACCTGCTCCGCGACCAGGCCCGTGCCTTCGAGCAGCAGGCGCAGCGCGGCATCGGGCGCGTAGCGGCCACGCACCGCAGAAGAAGTGCGCCCCGCCAGGATCTCGCTGCGAAAGAGCGCGGGCTGCCGCGTCAGCGCGGCATAGCGCTTGAGCGCATCGGCCAGCGGCAGCGCCGGCAGGTCGAAGGCGATGGCGGCATCGTCCGGCGCCCGTTCGGCTGCGGGCGGCGGCAGTGGGTCCGTGGCGGACGCCTCAGCCGCGCAGGCCGATGCGGCCGCGCGGCACAGCACCAGCCCGCAGAGCGGCAGGAAAGGAAATCGGGTCGGCAAGGAGCGCGCGCCATTCGGGAAATTTGCATGCTGTCACCGGCATGTGACGGGCGCGTTGCAAACAATCCCATTAGCGCGCGGCTGTTGGTTTTCGCTGGGCTTGGAATTTTTTCCACTGAGAATGGAACTCCGATTCTGCGGAGGAGCGAAGGCCTGCCGAAGAGCACCGGCTCGGCGCTGCGTCGTGCCGGACGGGCACGGCAGAATGCGACCAACAGGCCGGAACCGGCCACAACCAGACATTCCTTCCAGCCTCGCGAAGAACTCCATCTGAGTGGGACGACGGTTCAAAGCCGAGAAATTCATCGGCCCGAAAGGGTTGAATCCAAAGGCGGTCGGGGTCCAACCCTCACTGAGAATCCGCAGCCGCCCCCGCCCCGATCTCCTCCCGGATGCGCGCCACCGTCTCGAGCAGCCGCGGCGCCACCTTGGCGATCATCATGTCGCGCGGCAGCAGGTAGGCCGGCCCGCCGCAGCTGAAGGCGAAGCGCTCGCCCTGCGGCCCGCGCACCGCGAAGCCGAGCGCGTGGATGTGCGGATTCCATTCGCCGAACGAACTGCAGTAGCCCAGGCGCGCGTGCTCCTCGAGCCCCGCGGCGAGGCGTGGCGCGAGCGCGGCCCAGCCCTCGCCGCTGGCCAGGCGGATGCGCTGGAGCATGGCCTCGCGCTCGGGCGGCTCAAGGCTCGCCAGGTAGGCCCGCCCGGAGGCCGAGGTCGCGATCGTCATGCGCGAGCCGATCTCGATGCGCGAGGTGATCAGCGCGGTGCGCGGCCGCAGCGAATCGATGATGAGGATGTCGAGGTCGTCGCGCACGCCCATGTGCACGCTGGCGCCCGCGAACTCCGACAACGCGACGAGGTGCGGGCGCACCGCCGCGCGCAGGTCGAAATGGCGCAGGTAGCGGTTGCTCAGGTCGAGCAGCGCGGGCCCGAGGGCGAAGCGCTCGGTGTCGGCCGCCTGGCGCAGGTAGCCGGCCGAGACCAGCGTCGCCGTCAGTCGCGAGACGGTGGCCTTCGGGATGCCGGTCGCGTCGGCCAGTTCGCGGTTGCTCAGCGGCCCCGCGGCATCGCCCACCACGCGCAGCAGCGCCAGCCCGCGCGCCAGCGCCGCCACCTCGGCGCCGCCGCCGCCGCTGGATTCCAGTCGTTCATTCATTTTTCAAAACACCGTTTCATTTTTCTATTGACCTCGCAGCCCAAGTCGATCATATTTCGGAACATTGTTCCATTAAAAAGAGAGACAAGCCATGCACACGATGCACCCGCCGACCCGGCGGCAACTGCTGCTTTCCACCGGCCTGGCGCTCGCGGGGCTCGCCGCTCCGCTGTGCGCCATGGCCCGCGACTTCCCGGCCGGCCCGGTCAAGATCATCATCCCGTTCGCGCCCGGCGGGCCGACCGACACGGTGGGCCGGCTGATCGGCCAGAAGCTGCAGGAGATCTGGGGCCAGCCGGTGATCATCGACTACAAGCCCGGGGCCGGCACCGCGATCGGGGCCGATTTCGTCGCCAAGTCGGCGCCCGACGGGCTGACCATCGGCATGGTGAATTCCTCTTTCGCGGTCAATCCGTCGCTGCGCCGGAGCCTGCCGTACGACACGGTGAAGGACCTCGCGGGCATCACGCAGATCGCCAATCTCGAGCTCGCGATCGTCGCGCGGCCCGACACGCCGTTCAACAACGTGCGCGAACTGATCGCCTACGCGAAGAAGAATCCCGGCAAGCTGACCTACGGCACGCCGGGCGCGGGCAGCACCACGCACCTTGGCGCCGAGCTGCTCAAGCGCGAGGCCGGCTTCGACATGCTGCATGCGCCGTTCAAGGGCAGCGCGCCGGCGCACACCGAGCTGATGGGCGGGCGCATCGACCTGGTGTTCGATCCGCTGCTGTCGGTGCTGCCTTTCGTGAAGGCCGGGCGCATGAAGATGATCGCCACGCTCGGCGAGCGGCGCGTGCCGGGCTTCGACTACCCGACCGTCGCCGAGACGCTGCCGGGCTTCCACGTCAATGCGCTGCTCGGCTTCGTGGCGCCGCGCGCCACGCCCGCGGCGGCCGTGCAGAAGATGCAGCAGGACATCGCCCGCGTGCTCAACGCGCCCGACATGCGCAAGCGCATCGAGGAACAGGGCATGACGGTGGTCGCCTCGACCTCGGCGCAGTTCGATGCCTTCGTGCAGGCCGAGATGAAGCGCTGGGCCAAGACCATCGCCGACGCGGGCATCCAGGCCGAATAGTCCCATCCTCCCCTCCGAACCACGTCATCCGAACCCCATGACATTGCAACTCAAGCCCCTTCACCCGGTCTTTGCGGCCGAGGCCAGCGGCATCGACATCGGCCGCCCGCTCGGCCAGTCCGACATCGACGACATCCGCGCCGCGATGGACCAATACGCCGTGCTGGTCTGGCGCGACTGCCCGCTCTCGGGCCAGCAGCAGCTCGACTTCGCGAAGTCCTTCGGCCCGCTCGACATCGGGCTCAAGAAAGTGTTCCGCCGGCCCGAGCGGCTCGAGGACGAGCGGCTGATCGACATCTCCAACGTCGACGCCGAAGGCAACGTGGCGCGCCGCGATTCGCCGAAGAACCTGTCGAACTTTGCCAACCAGCTTTGGCACAGCGACAGCTCGTTCCAGAACCCGCGCGCGGCCTACTCCATGCTGCAGGCGGTGGTGCTGCCGAGCTGGGGCGGCACCACGGAATTTGCCGACCTGCGCGCGGCCTACGACACGCTGCCCGAGCGCACCAGGCATGAGATCGCGGACCTGCGCGCCGAGCACTATGCGCTGCACACGCGGCTGCTGCTCGGCGACGACGCCTACACCGACGCGCAGAAGAAGGCGATCCCGCCGGCCGTCTGGCCGCTGGTGGAAACGCACCCGGGCTCGGGCCGCAAGCTGCTGTTCGTGGGCGTGCATGCGCGCGAGATCGTCGGCTGGCCCATCGCGGAAGGCCGCATCTACCTGCTCGACCTGCTCGAGCATGCAACGCAGCGCGAGCGCGTCTACAGCCACGAATGGCGCGTCGGCGACCTGGTGATGTGGGACAACCGCAGCACGCTGCACCGCGG
>CAMLCW010000129.1 GCA_946478645.1 uncultured Variovorax sp. | reverse complement strand
GGCCGAGGCGCAGGCTGCCCTGCAGGCCCAGCGTGATCTCGGTCTGCATGTCGGCGAGCTTCTTCTGGATGAGCTGGTTCGCGGCGAGCGGGCGGCCGAACTGCTTGCGGTCGAGCGTGTACTGGCGCGCGCGGTGCCAGCAGTCTTCGGCCGCGCCGAGCGCGCCCCACGAAATGCCGTAGCGTGCGCTGTTGAGGCAGGTGAACGGGCCCTTGAGGCCCTGCACTTCGGGGAACGCGTTCTCTTCGGGGCAGAACACGCCGTCCATCACGATTTCGCCGGTGATGCTGGCGCGCAGGCCCACCTTGCCGTGGATGGCCGGTGCGCTCAGGCCCTTCATGCCCTTCTCGAGCACGAAGCCGCGGATCGGGCCGACAGTGCCGCTCTCGCTGACTTCCTTGGCCCAGACCACGAACACGTCGGCGATCGGCGAGTTGCTGATCCACATCTTCGAGCCGCTGAGCGAATAACCGCCCGGCACCTTCTTGGCGCGCGTGGCCATGCTGCCGGGGTCGGAGCCGTGGTCGGGCTCGGTCAGGCCGAAGCAGCCGATCCATTCGCCGGTGGCGAGCTTGGGCAGGAACTTCTGCTTCTGGCCTTCGGTGCCGAATTCGAAGATCGGCACCATCACCAGCGAGCTCTGCACGCTGGCCATCGAGCGGTAGCCCGAGTCGACGCGCTCGACTTCGCGTGCGATGAGGCCGTAGGCCACGTAGTTGAGGCCGGGGCCGCCGTACTGCTCGGGAATGGTCGGGCCGAGCAGGCCGAGCGAACCCATTTCGCGAAAGATCGCGGGGTCGGTCTCGCCGGTGCGGAAGCCTTCGAGCACGCGCGGCGCGAGGCGTTCCTGGCAGTAGGCATTGGCCGCGTCGCGGATCATGCGCTCGTCGTCGGTCAGTTGCTGGTCGAGCAGGAAGGGGTCGTCCCAATGGAATTGCGCTTTGGCGGCCATGTGGCTGTCTCCGGAGAAGGGGAAGAAAAGAAAAGGCGAAAAGGCCGGGAATCGCCCGATCCTAGCCCCGCTCAAGGCCATGCGCAAACGATGAATCCTCACCCAGATATGCGTACAACGCACATCTGGTGCAGAGTACAGGGCCGTTCTACTGGTAACAGCGCATTGCCAGTCATACACTCGCGGCATACATGCGCCGCAAGATACCGCCCCTGCAGACCCTCGTGTGCTTCGATGCCGCGGCACGGCACGAAAGCTACACCCGCGCGGCGCAGGAACTCGCGCTCACCCAGAGCGCGGTGTCGCGCCAGATCGGCACGCTCGAGGCCTTCCTCGGCGTGGCGCTGTTCCGCCGCACGCGCCATGGCGTGGCGCTGACCGCGAGCGGTGCCGCCTATGCGCGCCAGACCGCCCGCCGGCTCGAGGCGATGGAGCGCGACACGCTCGACGCCATGGCCCGCCAGGGCGAGGGCGGATCGCTCTCGCTCGCGGCCGTGCCGACCTTCGCCACGCGCTGGCTGATGCCGCGCCTCAAGGACTTCGCGGCGCTGCACCCCGACGTGGTGGTGCACATCGAGACGCGCACCCGCCCTTTCCTGTTCGCCGATGCCGAGTTCGACGCCGCGCTCTACGCCGGCACGCCGGCGCAGGTCGAGAATTGGGCCGGCACGCGCGCGCTGCTGCTGATGCACGAAGACGTGGTGCCGGTGTGCAGCCCGTCGCTGCTGCCGCGCGGCCGGCCCGTGGCACCCGCGGCCATCGCGAAGATGCCGCTGCTGCAGCAGAGCACGCGGCCCGATGGCTGGCGGCAGTGGTTCGACGCCCAGCGCATCGATGCGCCCACCGCGCGCGGCGGGCCGCGCTACGAGTTGTTCTCCATCCTGGCCGCGGCCGCCTCGCACGGGTTCGGCGTGGCCCTGATACCGACCATGCTGGTGGCCGACGAACTCGCGCGCGGCGAACTCGTGGTGGCCTGCGCGCGGCCGCTCTCGGGCGAGCGCAGCTACTACCTGGTGACACCCGAGCGCGCCGACCAGCGCCCGCTGCTCCGGCATTTCAGCGAATGGCTGCTGGCCGAGGCGCGGCGCGGCGGCTGACAAGGCGGAGCCGCATGCGGCCGATATGATGGGCCGCCATGCTGAACAACATCGCCCCCTTCCTCGTGCACTGGGCCATCACGGCGCTCTCGCTGTGGGTCGCGAGCCTGATCTTTCGCGGGCTCAAGTTCGAGACCACCGGCGCGCTCGTGGTCTCGGCGCTGCTGCTGGGCCTGGCCAACGCCATCGTCAAGCCGCTCCTGATCGTGCTCACGCTGCCGCTGACGCTGCTGACCCTCGGCCTGTTCCTGCTCGTGATCAACGCGCTGATGATCATGCTCGTGGCGGCGCTGGTGCGCGGCTTCAGGCTCTCGGGCTTCTGGACCGCGTTCTTCGCGAGCATCTTCATCTCGGTGCTGAGCATCGCGATCGATTCGCTTGTCAACAGCGGCGACCCCGCCACGACGATCCAGATGCCGACCGGCGGGACCTGGCTGTAGCCACCACGCCGAGAACCGAAGTCCGGAAACGGCCAGCAGCGCCGCCGTGACGGCGCGAGACTGGCGGCATGCCGACGTCTTCTTCACTCTCTTCTTCTTCCGCTTCGTCGCCCGCCAGCACCGTCGCCGCGCTCGACTGGCCCCGCATCGACAGCGAACTCGCCGCGCGCGGCTGCGCCAACACCGGCGTGCTGTTCAGCCCCGACGAATGCCGCGCGCTGGCCGCGATGTACGACGCGCCGGGCCGCTTTCGCAGCCGCGTCGTGATGCAGCGCCACGGCTTCGGCCAGGGCGAGTACCAGTACTTCGCGAACCCGCTGCCGCCGCTGCTCACCGCGTGGCGCAGCGCCCTGTATGCACGGCTCGTGCCGCTCGCGAACGCGTGGCGTGCGGCCATGGGGCAGCCGGCCGATCTGCCCGCCGACCATGCCGACTACCTTGCGCGCTGCCATGCGGCGGGCCAGCTGCGGCCCACGCCGCTGCTGCTGCGCTACGGCGAGGGCGACTACAACTGCCTGCACCAGGACCTCTACGGCGAGCTGCAGTTTCCGCTGCAGCTCACCGTGCTGCTGAGCCGGCCCGGCGAGGATTTCAGCGGTGGTGAGTTCGTGCTGACCGAGCAGCGTCCGCGCATGCAGTCACGCGCCGAGGTGGTGGCGCTGGCGCAGGGCGAAGCGGTGGTCTTCGCGGTCAACCAGCGGCCGGTGGCAGGCACGCGCGGCACCTACCGCGTGACCATGCGCCACGGTGTGAGCCGCGTGCGCTCGGGACGGCGGCACACGCTCGGCATCATCTTCCACGACGCAAGCTAAAAGCCCACCCCCGAAGCGGCTCACTTCGTGTAGCCGCCTCCCCCTCAAGGGGGCAACACCGGCGGCCCGGCAAAGCCGGTTCCACGGTGTTCCCGCATGGTGCCGTCGTCAAGAGCTACACCGCGAATGAAGAGGCCCGTGTCGCGGCGAACGCGACGAACCAGTCGAGCGACGCCGGGTTGGCCATGGCCTCGCGGTTGACCACTTTCTCGATCGGCTGGCCCAGCAGCAGCTTCTTGATCGGCAGTTCCTGCTTCTTGCCCGAGAGCGTGCGCGGGATCTCGGCCACCTGGAAGATGTCGTTCGGCAGAAAACGCGGCGAGAGCGAGGTCTTGATCGCGTTGTGGATCTTGGTGCGCACCGCGTCGTCGAGCGCGATGCCGGGGCGCAGCACCACGAACAGCGGCATGTAGCTGTCGCGGCCGAGGTATTCGAGGTCGACCACCATCGAGTCGAGCACCTCGTCGAGGCCCTCGACCGCGCTGTAGATCTCGCTCGTGCCCATGCGCAGGCCCTGGCGGTTGATGGTGGCGTCGCTGCGGCCGTAGATGATGCAGCCGCCGTCCTCGCCAATCCGGATCCAGTCGCCGTGCCGCCAGACACCGGGGTAAGTGTCGAAGTAGCTCGACAGGTAGCGCGCGTTGCCCTCGTCGCCCCAGAAGTAGAGCGGCATCGACGGGATCGGCTGCGTGCAGACCAGTTCGCCGACTTCGCCGATCACGGGCTGGCCCGCTTCGTTCCAGGCCTCGACCGCATGGCCGAGTTCTCGGCACTGCATCTGGCCCGGCACTTCGGGCAGCTCGCGGTTGCCGCCGATGAAGGCGCCGCAGAAGTCGGTGCCGCCCGAGATGTTGCACCACCAGACCTCCTTCGCGCCCGCGGCCAGGATCTGCTGCGTGCCCCAGCGCTGCACTTCTTCCGACAGCGGCGATCCCGTACTGCCGAGCGCACGCACGCGCGAGAGATCGCCGCACTCGGCGGCCACCACGCCGGCCTTCATGCAGTTGGTGAAATAGGCCGCGCCCGCGCCGAAGAAGGTGATGCGGTGCCTGGCGACGAAGCGCCACAGCACGGCCCAGTCGGGCTTGTCCTTGCTGCCTGCGGGATGCCCGTCGTAGATGACCGCGGTCGCACCGAAGGCCAGCGCCGCGAGCTGGCAGTTCCACATGACCCAGCCGGTCGAGCTGTACCAGTGGAAGCGCTCGCCGAAGTTGTTGGCGCCGTAGCTCGCGCCCACGTCGTTGTGCAGGCCGCAGGCGTACATCGTGAGGATGATGCCGCCCTGCCCGTGCACGATGGGCTTGGGCAGGCCGGTGGTGCCGCTCGAATAGACGATCCAGATCGGGTGGTCGAAGGGCAGCCACTCGGGCTCGAAGGACGCCACCTCGGCGTCGTCGCGTGCGATGGCGCCGAGCCAGTCGGCGTCGGCCGCGAGCTGGCGCGCGGCATGCGGCGTGCGCACCAGCAGCAGCTTCTTCACGCTCGGCAGCGCGTCGCGCAGTTCCTGCACCACGGCGCTGCGGTCGATGGGCTTGCCGCCGTAGTGCACGCCGTCGGCCGCGATCAGCAGCGTGGGCTCGATCTGCCGAAAGCGGTCGGCGACCGCGGCGGTGCCCATGTCGGGCGCGCACACGCTCCACACCGCGCCGATGCTCGAGCAGGCGAGAAATGCCACCATCGTCTCGGGCACGTTCGGCATGTAGGCGGCCACGCGGTCGCCGCGCTGCACGCCGAGCGCGCGCAAGGTGAGCGCGGCCGAGGCCACCTGGCGGCGCAGTTCGGGCCACGACATCTCGCGCACCTGGCCGAGTTCGTCGTCGCTCACGATCGCGGGCATGCCGGCCGCATGCGCCGCATCGGCATGGCGCAGCACCTCGCGCGCATAGTTGACCTGCGCGCCGGGGAACCACTTCGCGCCGGGCATGCGCGCCTCGGCCAGCACGGCCGTGTGCGGCGTGGGCGAGCGCATGCCCATGTAATCCCAGATGCTCTGCCAGAACGCGTCGAGGTCGGTCACCGACCAGCGCCAGAGCGCGTCGTAGCTGTCGAAGGAGAGACCGCGCTGGTCGCGCAGCCAGTCCTGGTAGAGCCGGATCTGGGGAATGTTCGGGGCGGGAAGGTGGGGGGCGGGCATGGCACGAGCGTAATGCCGCGCCGCGCAGGGCTCAAGAGGCATGGGCCTCAGGGTTTGCACGTGTGTTCAACAGTTTTGTACAGACGTTCAATACCGGCCATGGATGCGCGCACCCCCACTGCCCGCCGAGGCAGCCGCAGGAATCCGCCCGCGGCGGCCGAGGCGCCGCGGCCCGACCGCCGGCAGGCCATCCTGCTGGCCGCCGAGAAGCTCTTCGCGCAGCATGGCTACCACGCGGTCACGATCCGCCAGATCGCCGAAGAGGCCGCCGTGCCGCTCGCGCTCGTCGGCTACTACTTCGGTCCGAAGCACGAGCTCTTCCATGCCATCTTCGAGCACTGGAGCCGCAGCATCGAGGAGCGGCTCGCGAGGCTTTCCGCGGTCGACGTCGATCCCGACGACACGCGCACGCTGCCGCGCATCATCGAGGCCTTCACCGCGCCCGTGCTGGCGCTGCGCGCGAGCGCCGAGGGCGAGTACTACGCGCTGCTGGTGGCGCGCGAGCTCTACCACGCCACCGAGGAAGCCGACCGCGTGCTGCGCGGCTACTTCGATCCGCTGGCCGAGGCCTACATCGACGCGCTGCACCTCGCGCTGCCGCATGCCACGCGCGGCCAGGCCGCATGGGGCTACCAGTTCGCGCTCGGTGCCCTGCTGCACCACCTGAGCGACACCCGCATCGAGCGGCTGTCGCGCGGCGAGAACCGGCGCAGCGATCCGGCCGTGGGGCCGCTGCTCGTCAACTTCATCGTCGGCGGGCTGCGCGCCGCGCTACCGCGACCCAAGGCCCCCCGCAAGAAAACCACCGCAAGGAGACAAAAGACATGATGAATCGACGCACCCTGCTTTCGGCGCTGGGCGCCGCATCGGCTGCCGCGGCACTGCCTGCCCGCGCGCAGGACAACCCCAAGATCGTGTTCGGCTACACGGCGGTGTCCGACTTCGCCTCGGTCTTCGTGGCGGCCGAAGAGGGCTACTTCAAGAAGCGCAACCTCGATGTGGCGCTGAAGTTCATTCCGCTCAACTCGACCATTCCCGCGGCGCTGCAGTCCGACTCGCTGCAGATCGGCGGACCCACGCCTTCGGTCTTCCTGCAGGCCGTGGATGGCGGGCTCGACCTGGTGCTGGTGGCGGGCGGCGGCCTCACGTCGAAGACCATCACCGGCTTCGGCCTGGTGGCGCGCGCGGGCTCGAGCATCAAGACCGCGCAGGACTGCGTGGGCAAGAAGATCGGCGTGCCGGGGCTCGGCGCCTTCCTGCACGTGACCTTCCGCGCCTGGCTCAAGGACAGCGGCGTGGACCACCGCAAGGTCAACTTCGTCGAGGCCTCGTTCCCGCAGCATGCCGACCTGCTGCGCGGCGGCTCGGTCGATGCGGTGGTGTCGGCGGATCCGTTCATGAGCCGCATCACCGAGAGCGGCGCGGGCTACGTGGCCTCGTACTACTCGACCTTCCTGCCCGAGAACAACCAGACCATCGTGCATGCGGCCAAGCGCGAGTGGGTGCAGAAGCATCCGGGCGCGGCGCGTGCGTTCCGCGAATCGCTGGTCGAGGCCGCCGCCTTCATGCAGCAGCCGAAGAACGATGCCAAGGTGCGTGCGGCCATCGGCAAGTACATCAAGCTGCCGCCCGAGGTGCTCGCGAAGATCCAGATCTCGCCGCCCGGCCCGACCGTGAGCGAGAAGCAGCTGGGCTACTGGGTCGGCCTGATGAAGGACCAGGACATGCTCAAGACCCCGATCGACGTCGCGAAGCTGATCGCCAAGTGAGCGCCGGGGCCGACTTCCTTCGTTTCGACGGCGTGGCGATCCGCCTCGGCGGGCGCGAGATCCTGTCGCCCACCTCGTTCGACGTGGCGCGCGGCGAGTTCGTCTGCATCGTGGGCCCAAGCGGCTGCGGCAAGACCACGCTGCTGCGCGCGGCGAGCGGCCTGGTGGCGGCAAGCGCGGGCGAGGTGCGGCGCAATGGCGTGGCAGTGACGGCGCCGTCGCGCGAGGTGGCCTTCGTATTCCAGGACTACGGCCGCGCGCTGCTGCCGTGGCGCACGGTCGAGGGCAACGTGAGCCTGGCGCTCGAAGCGGCCGGCGTGCCCGCGGCCGCGCGCGCGCCGCGCATCGCCGAGGTGCTCGCGAAGGTGGGCCTCGCGAAGCATGCGCAAAAATTCCCGGTGCAGTTGTCGGGCGGCATGCAGCAGCGCGCGCAGATCGCGCGCTGCCTCGCGCAGAAGCCCGAACTCATGATGATGGACGAGCCCTTCGGCGCGCTGGATGCGCTCACGCGCCAGGGCCTGCAGGACGAGCTGGCGCGGCTGGTGCGCGACGACGGGCTGACGGTGCTGTTCGTCACGCACGACCTCGAAGAGGCGATCTACCTCGGCGACCGCGTGATCGCGCTGCAGGCCAATCCCGGGCCGGGACGGCCGAGCCTCGCGCGCATGATCGACGTGAAGATCCCGCGCCCGCGCGACCAGCTCACGACCAAGGAGCACCCGGACTACCTGCGGCTGCGGCGCGAGTTGTTCGCCTTCATCGAGCAAAGCCATGACTGAACCGCGCCTGCTTCGCTGGGCGCGGCCGTGGGTGCTGCCGGCACTGCTGATCGGCGCCTTCGAATGGTACGCGCGGCGTGCGGCGGCGCTGGGCAGCGATGCGCTCGCGCCGCCGAGTGCCGCGGCCGGCGCCTTCGTCGGTGCGGCGCTCGACGGCTCGCTGTGGGAGGCCACGGGCTTCACGCTCGGCACCGCGGCGCTCGGGCTGCTGCTGGGCGCGGTGCTCGGCATTGCGTTCGGGCTGGTGCTGGGCCTGTCGCGGCGCGCGGCGCGGCTCGGCTCGCTGTCGATCGAGGTGCTGCGGCCGGTGCCGTCGGTGGCGCTGATTCCGCTCGCGATGCTGGCCTTCGGCTTCGGCGTGCGCATGGAAGTGGCGATCGTCGGCTTCGCCACCTTCTGGCCGCTGCTGGTGCTGGTGCAGTCGGCGGTGCAGCAGATCGAGCCGCGGCTGCTCGAAGTGAGCCGCGTGCTCGGTCTTTCGGCGCGCGATCGCGCCTTCAAGATCGTGCTGCCCGCGATCGTGCCGCGGCTCTTCGTCGCGCTGCGCCTGGGCGTGGCGGTGGCGCTGGTGGTGGCCGTCACGGTCGAGATCGCGGCCAATCCGCACGGCATGGGCTACGCGATGATGATCGCGCAGCAGAGCTTCGATCCCGCGCTGATGCTCGCCTGGCTGGGCTGGATCGGGGTGGTGGGCTTCGCCGTCAATGCGGGCATGGTGCTGCTGCAGCGCGTGGTGGCGCGGCGCATGGGGGTGATGCCATGAGCGCAGTGAAACATCGCACCGCATCGGACTGGCTCGGCCCGCTCGCCGTGTTCGGCGCGCTCGTCGCGCTCTGGTGGGCCGCGAGCAACGCGGGCTGGGTAAGCCGCGTGTTCCTGCCGACGCCGCAGGCCACCTTCGCGAGCCTGCTCGAGGGCCTCAACCTGAAGGGCGACGGCGGCAACGGCGAACTGCTCGCCTTCACGCAGGCGACGGTGGGCCGCATGGTGCAGGGCTGGCTGCTCGCGTCGCTCTTCGGCGTGGTGCTGGGCGCGGCCATCGGCGTCTCGCCCGCGGTGCGTGCCTGGGTGCAGCCGACGCTCGAGTTCGTGCGGCCGCTGCCGGCCTCGGCGCTGCTGCCGCTCGCGATCTCGATCTTCGGGCTGAATCCGAACATGGTGCTGTTCGTGGTGGCTTTCGGCGCCATGTGGCCGGTGCTGCTCGCCACGGTGCACGGCTTCGCGGCGGTGGAGCCGCGGCTCGTCGAGGTGGCGCGCTGCCTGCAGATGTCGCGCGCCGCCTTCGTCTGGAAGGTGGGCCTGCCCAATGCGCTGCCCGACATCCTGGCCGGCATGCGGCTCGCGCTGACCATCGCACTGATCGTGGCGGTGGTGGGCGAGATGATCGCCTCGCAGAGCGGGCTGGGCCAGGCCATCCTGCTCGCGGCGCGCGCCTTCCGCGCGAGCGACCTCTTCGCCGGCATCGTGCTGCTCGGGCTGATCGGCTTCGTGAGCAATGCGTTGCTGGCGTTGGCTGAACGCAGGCTGCTGCGGTGGCAGCAGCCTTAGAAATCGGACTTCCGGACGCAGAAGGCGCAGAGGTTTCGCAGAGGGCGCAGAAGGAAAACCTAAAAAATTTCGATTTGAATCTTTTGCGTCTTCTGCGAAACCTTCGCGTCCTCTGCGTCCGGTACCCGCATTCACCCAAAACCCCAAAGAAGGAGCCCCCCGATGCCACGCAAATTCGTCGACCTGTCGATCTTCCTGGAAAACGACGTGCTCTCCGACCCGCCTGCCTTCGCGCCGAAGATCCAGTACTTCACGCACGAACAGACCTACGAGCAGATCGAACCCTTCTTTCCCGGCCTCAAGAAAGAAGACCTGCCCGACGGCGAGGGCTGGGCGGTCGAGCTGGTGCAGCTGTCGACGCACAACGGCACGCACCTCGATGCGCCCTATCACTTCCACTCGACCATGGACAAGGCACTCGGCGAGAAGAAGCCCGCGATCGCGATCCATGACGTGCCGCTCGAATGGTGCTTCCAGCCCGGCGTGAAGCTCGACTTCCGCCACTTCGAGGACGGCTACGTCGTGACCGCGGCCGACGTGGAGGCCGAGCTCCAGCGCATCGGCCACACGCTGAGCCCGCTCGAGATCGTGGTGGTCAACACGCGCGCCGGCGAACGCTACGGCAATCCCGACTACGTCTCGGCCGGCGCGGGCATGGGCTACGAAGCCACGATGTACCTGCTGGAGCGCGGCGTGCGCCTCACGGGCACCGACGCCTGGAGCTGGGACGCGCCCTTCGTGCACACGGCGAAGAAATACGGCGAGACGAATGACGCCTCGCTGATCTGGGAAGGCCACAAGGCCGGCCGCGACATCGGCTATTGCCACATCGAGAAGCTGCACAACCTCGAGGTGCTGCCGCCCACGGGCTTCTTCATCAGCTGCTTCCCGCACAAGATCCGCGGCGCCTCGGCGGGCTGGACGCGCGCGGTGGCGATCTTCGACGACGCGCTGATGGCGTCGGCCTGACGCGCGAGAGGGCAAAGAAACCATGATCGCGCTCAACCACACGCACGATGCCGGCGCGCGCAGCTGGGTCGCCAGCGCCAATGCCGCGGGCAGCGACTTCCCGATCCAGAACCTCCCGCATGCGGTGTTCCGCCGCGTCGGCAGCGCCGAACCGTTCCGCGGCGGCGTGGCGATCGGCCACCAGGTGGTCGACATGGCCGCGCTCGCGACGCAGCCGCTGCTCGACGGCCTCGCGCTCGATGCGGCGCGCGCCGCGGCGCTGCCCGCGCTGAACGATTTCTTCGCGCTCGGCGGCGGGGCATGGCAGGCATTGCGCCATGCGCTCTTCGCGCTGCTGCGGCACGATGCGCCCGCCGCCACCGTGGAGGCCGTGCGCGCGTGCCTGGTGCCGCAGGCCGAGGTCGAGTTCACCGTCCCCGCGCGCATCGGCGACTACACCGACTTCTACACCTCGATCGACCATGCGCTGAACATCAGCCGGCTCATGAACCCCGACGCCGACGTGACGCCCAACTTCCGCTGGATACCGACCGCCTACCACGGCCGCGTGTCGACCATCGGCGTCAGCGGCCAGCGTTTCCACCGGCCGATGGGCCAGGCGATGGCGCCCGGCGCAAAGGCGCCGACCTACCAGGCCTGCGCGCGGCTCGACTACGAGCTCGAACTCGCCATCTGGATCGGCGAGGGCAACGCGGCCGGCGAGGCGATCCCGCTCGCGCATGCCGAAGACCACATCTTCGGCATCGGCCTGCTCAACGACTGGTCGGCGCGCGACATCCAGTTCTGGGAGATGGCACCGCTCGGCCCGTTCCTCGCGAAGAACTTCGCGACCACGATCTCGCCCTGGATCGTCACGATGGAGGCGCTCGCGCCCTACCGCCAGGCCTGGACGCGCGCGCCCCGCGATCCCCAGCCGCTCGCTTACCTGGAAGACGCGCACAACCGCGACAGCGGCGCGATCGACATCCAGCTCGAAGTCTGGCTCGAAAGCGAGCGCGCGCGCAGCGGCGGCCATGGTCCCTCGCGCCTGTCGCGCACGAGCTTCAAACACCAGTACTGGAGCGTGGCGCAGATGGTGGCGCACCACACCGTGGGCGGCTGCCAGCTGAATGCGGGCGACCTGTTCGGCAGCGGCACGATCTCGGGGCCGGGGCCGGGCGAGGCCGGCGCGATCATCGAGCTGACGCGCGCGGCGCAAAGCCCGGTCACGCTGTCGCACGGCGAACAGCGCGGCTTTCTCGAGGATGGCGACGCGGTGCTGCTGCGCGGCTGGTGCGAGAAGCCCGGTCATGCGCGCATCGGCTTCGGCGAGAGCCGCGGCATGGTGCTGCCGGCCAAAGGCTGAAGAACGGCTTGCGCCAACGGTAACGCGCCAAAGCAAAAGGCCACCGCAGGGGTGGCCTTTTGCATGAAATGTGGAGCGGGAAAAGAGTCTCGAACTCTCGACCTCAACCTTGGCAAGGTTGCGCTCTACCAACTGAGCTATTCCCGCATTTCGAGCCTTGGATTATAGCCTGATTTTCGGGCCGATTCGATCAGCCGCCGAACACCGATGTCCGGTGCAGCGAGATGCCGGCCATCACGCCGTCGGCCGAGGCCATGGTGGCGTTGTGGAACATCATGGCCGCGTCGCCGGCCGCGAACACGCCGGGCACGGTGGTCATCTTCATGGCGTCGGTGCGGATCACCGGGCCGAAGCCGCCCGCGTCGATCGCGCAGCCGAGCTGCTCGGCGAGCGGGCTCGCGAGGCGCGTGCGCGGCACCAGGAACATTGCGTCGAGCGGCACATGCCGGCCGTCCTCGAAGCGCACGCGCGAGAGCTCGGTGGGCGACGGTCCCTCGAGCGCTGCGATGCGGCCCGGCTCGATCGCCACGCCGCGCGCCTCCAGCTTCGCGCGCGTCTCCGCGTCCGGCAGGCTGCCGCCATGCAGGAACAGCGTGGCAGGCCCCCATTCGGTGAAGAGGATCGCGTGGTCGTGCGCGTGCGGCGGTTCGATCAGCACGCCGAGCCGCCGGCCGCTGACTTCGTAGCCGTGGCAGTACGGGCAGTGCAGCACGCTCCGGCCCCAGCGCTCGCGGACGCCGGCGATGCCGGGAAAGCCGTCCTCCACTCCGAAGGCCAGCACGATGCGCGCGGCCGAGAGCTGCCGGCCGTCTTCAAGCGTG
>CAMLCW010000128.1 GCA_946478645.1 uncultured Variovorax sp. | reverse complement strand
GTGCCGACGCCCGACCTGCTGCAGGGCGTGGTGATGTGGGGCAGCTTCATCTACCCCAAGTACCGCCTGTTCGTGATCGGTTTCACCGCCGTGCTCGCGCTACTGCTGTGGTGGGTGCTCGAAGGCACGCGCCTGGGCAGCGCGGTGCGCGCGGGCAGCGAATCGACCGAGATGGTGTCGCTGCTCGGCATCAACGTGTTCCGCGTGTTCAGCCTGGTGTTCGCGCTCGGTGCGGCCACGGCCGCGCTCGCGGGCGTGCTGGCCGCGCCGATCCGCGGCGCCGAGCCGTTCATGGGCGTCGAGGCGCTGGGCGTGGCGTTCGTGGTGGTGGTGATCGGCGGGCTCGGCAGCTTCGGCGGCGCGCTCGTGGGCGGCCTGCTGATCGGCATCGTGCAGAGCCTCATGAGCACGCTCTGGCCGCCGGGCGCGAGCCTGATGATCTACATCGCGATGGGCGCCGTGCTGCTGCTTCGTCCACATGGCCTGCTCGGCCGGAGGGCCTGACCGCCATGTCGAAAAAAATGACGTTCCTGCTGGCGCTGGTCGTCGCCGCGGGCCTGCCGCTGGTGCTGCGCTCGGGCTCGCTCGCGAGCGAGGTGTTGATCTATGCACTGGCCGCGCTGGGCTGCAACCTGCTGCTGGGCTACACCGGGCTGCTGTCGTTCGGGCAGGGCATCTTCTTCGGGCTCGGCAGCTACACCATCGCGATCCTGCTCACGCGGCTTGCGCTGCCGATGCCGCTGGCATTGCTCGCGGCCATTGCGATGGGCGCGCTCGGCGCGGCGGTGGTCGGCTGGGTCGCGATCCGCCAGCGCGGCACCTACTTCGTGATGCTCACGCTGGCTTTCGCGCAGATGTTCTATTTCGTGGCCTACACGGCCTCGGGCCTGACAGGCGGCGACAACGGCTTGCTCGACGTGCCGCGCCCCGCCTTCATGGACACGCCGTGGAAGTACTACGCCTTCGTGGCCGTGATGTTCCTGATCGCTTTTGGCCTGCTGCTGCGCGTGACCGATTCGGTGTTCGGCCGCACGCTGCTCGCCATTCGCGACAACGAGGACCGCGCCGCCGCCGTGGGCTACGACCTGCGACGCTTCAAGCTGCTCGCATTCGTGATCTCGGGCGCGGTCACCGGCCTGGCGGGCGGCCTGCACGCGATGATGACCGGCATCGCGCCGCTGTCGAACGCCGAGTACCACACGAGCGAGATGATCCTGGTCATCACCGTGATCGGTGGCACCGGCAACCTCTTCGCCTCGGTGCTCGGCTCGGCCTTCTACGTGCTGCTGGCCGACTGGCTCTCGACGCTCTGGCCGCGCTGGCTGCTGCTGCTCGGGCTGCTGCTGATCGCGGTGAGCATCGGCATGCAGCGCGGGCTCTGGGGCCTGGGCGAAGCCGCGTGGCGGCGCGTGTTCCGCAAGGCGCCGCCTGCGGGACGACTGCCCGTCGCACAGGGAGACAAGGCATGAGCGACGTTCTCATCGAAGCGATCGGCGTCACCAAGCACTACGGCAAGTTCGCCGCGCTCGGCGGGGTCGACCTGAAGATCAGGGCGAACACCGTGCATTCGGTGATCGGCCCCAACGGCGCGGGAAAGACCACGCTGTTCCACATGCTCACGGGCACCGGCACCACCACGGGCGGGCGCATCGTGTTCGACGGCCACGACGTGACGCGCGAGCCCGACCACCGGCGCGTGCAGCGCGGCATGGCGCGCTCGTTCCAGGTCACGAGCCTGTTCGCGAGCCTTGCGGTGCGCGAGAACCTGCGCGTTGCTGCGCAGGGCGTGGCGCCGCGCCAGGCGATGAACTGCTGGCGCGCGCCGATCGGCGAGCGCGCCTGCCGCGAGACGGTGGACGAGGTGCTGCAGCGCGTCGGCCTCGAACGCATGGCCGACACGCCGGCCGGCGCCCTGTCGCACGGGCAGCAGCGCCGCCTCGAGGTGGGCATGGCGCTGGCCGCCAGGCCGAAGGCGATCTTTCTCGACGAGCCGACCTCGGGCATGGGCATCGACGACCTCGACGACATGAAGCAGCTGATCCGCGGCCTGCGCGACGCACACACCGTGGTGCTGATCGAGCACAACATGAACATCGTGATGGACATCTCCGACACCGTGACGGTGATGCAGCTGGGCCGCGTGCTGGCCGAGGGGCTGCCGGGCGAGATTCGCGCCGATGCGCGCGTGCGCAGTGCCTATCTGGGGAACATGATCACCGGGGGAAAAGCATGAGCGCCGCGGTATTTCTCCCTCCCCTCCCGGGGGAGGGTGGGGGTGGGGGCACTGGGCCTCTCCGTCATGGCCGGCAAATTTATCGCCCAAAGCCCCCATCCCAACCTTCCCCCGGAGGGGGAAGGAGCAAGAGGCACAGCCCTGCAAAGGTTCACCCATGAGCAACATCCTCGAAGTCGAAAGCCTGCACGCCCATTACGGCAAGAGCCACGTGCTGCAGGGCGTGTCGCTCACGGTCGGCGAGGCCGAGCTGGTCACGCTGCTGGGCCGCAACGGCGCCGGCAAGTCGACCACGCTCAAGAGCATCGCGGGGGCAGTCACGCCAACCGGCGGCCGTGTGCGCTTCCAGGGTGCGGACGTCGCGGGCCAGCCGGCGCACCGCATCGCGCAGCGCGGCGTGTGCCTGGTCCCCGAGCACCGCGGCATCTTCAAGCTGCTGACGGTGGAAGAGAACCTGCTGCTCGGCCAGCGGCGCGGCTCGCCCTGGCAGCTCGACGACGTGTACCGCATCTTCCCGCGGCTCAAGGAGCGGCGGCGCAACGGCGGCGGCCAGCTCTCTGGCGGCGAGCAGCAGATGCTCGCGATCGGCCGTGCGCTGATGAACCATCCGCGCCTCCTGATCCTCGACGAACCGGTCGAGGGCCTTGCGCCGGTCATCGTCGAGGAGATCGTCGCGCAGCTCAAGACCATCAAGGCGGCCGGCGTGGCGATCCTGCTCGTCGAACAGAACCTCGAGGTCTGCGTGCAGCTGGCCGACCGGCACTACATCCTGGAGCAGGGCGTGGTCGTGCACGAGGCCGGCAATGCGGCCTTCATGGCCGACCACGAGGTGAAGGACCGCTACCTGGGCGTGGGCCTTGCTTGAAGCTCTCATTCGCCATTCTTCGAACACCATGACACCCCACACCGAACTCCGCATCGACGGCGAACGCCTCTGGCAGTCGCTGATGGAACTGGCCCAACTGGGCGCCACCGCAAAGGGCGGCGTCTGCCGCATCGCGCTGACCGACCTCGACCGGCAGGGCCGCGACCTGTTCGTGCGCTGGGCGCGCGAGGCCGGCTGCACGGTGCGCGTCGACCGCATCGGCAACATCTTCGCGCGCCGCGCGGGCCGCGACGACGCGCTGCCGCCGGTGGTGACCGGCAGCCACATCGACACCCAGCCCACGGGCGGCAAGTTCGATGGCAACTACGGCGTGCTGGCCGGGCTCGAGGTGGTCCGCAGCCTGAACGACGCGGGCATCGAGACCGAGGCGCCGATCGAGATCGCCGTCTGGACCAACGAGGAGGGCTCGCGCTTCGTGCCGGTGATGATGGGCTCGGGCGTGTTCGCCGATGCCTTCACGCTCGAACATGCGCTGGCCCAGCGCGACACCGAAGGCATCAGCGTGGCCGAGGCGCTCGCGGCCATCGGCTATTCGGGCGATGCGCCGGCCTCGGCCGCCGCGTCGCCCGTGGGCGCGTACTTCGAGGCGCACATCGAGCAGGGCCCGGTGCTCGAGGCCAACGAGCGCGTGATCGGCGTGGTCGAGGGCGCGCTCGGCCAGCGCTGGTACGACGTGGTGCTGCAGGGCATGGAGGCGCATGCCGGCCCCACGCCGATGGAACTGCGCCGCGATGCGCTGCTCGCAGCGGCCGAACTCGTGGTCGAGGTCAACCGCATCGCGCTCGCGCATGCGCCGCACGCGCGCGGCACGGTCGGCTGGATCGACAACTACCCCAATTCGCGCAACGTGATCCCGGGCCGCGTGAAGCTCAGCGTCGACCTGCGCGCGGCCGACGACACGGTGCTGTCGGCGCTCGACGCGGCCTTCAAGGAGGCGGTGCAGCGCATCGCCGCCAAGGGCCGGGTCGAAGCCACGGTCGAGCAGGTCGTCTACTTTCCGCCGCAGCCCTTCACGCCCGCGCTGGTGTCGGCGATCCGTGAAGCTGCGCAGGCGCAGGGCCTGAGCGCGATGAACGTGATCAGCGGCGCGGGCCACGATGCCGTGTACCTCGCGCGCGTCTGCCCGGCGGCGATGATCTTCGTGCCCTGCCGCGACGGTATCAGCCACAACGAGATCGAGGACGCCGAGGCCGCGCACCTCGAGGCCGGCTGCAACGTGCTGTTGCAGGCGATGCTGCAGAGCGCGGGAGCGGCGACGTCATGAAAGTGCTGATCGCGCGCCTCAACCACGAGACCAACACCTTCTCACCGGTGCCCACGCCGCTCGCGGCCTTCGGGCCCGACGGGCCGACCTTCGGCGCACAGGCGTATCGCGACAACAAGGGCATGCGCACCGCGATGTCGGCCTTCATCGACCTGGCCGAGCAGGCCGGCGCCGAGATCGTGACGCCGGTGTCGGCCTCGGCCAACCCGAGCGGGCCGGTCGATGCCGGGGCCTACACCACGCTCACCCGGTGCATCGTCGAGGCGGCGCCGGGCTGCGACGCCATCCTGCTCGACCTGCACGGCGCGATGGTGGCCGAGAACAGCACCGACGGCGAGGGCGACCTGCTGCTGCGCCTGCGTGCCGCGGCGCCGGGCGTGCCGATCGGCGTGGCGCTCGATTTGCATGCCAACGTCACGCCGGCGATGGTCGGCAACGCCGAGGTGATCGCCGGTTTCAAGACCTATCCGCACATCGACATGTACGAGACCGGCGCGCACGCGGGCCGCCTGCTGTTCGACCTGCTCGCCGGCCGCAGCCGGCCCGCGATGCGCTGGCACGCACTGCCGCTGATGGCGCACACGCTGCGCAGCGCGTCGTTCGCGGGCGCGATGCAGCGGGCCATCGAGGCCGCGCGCGCCGCCGAGCAAGCGGGCGAATCGCTCGCGGTGTCGATCTTCGCGGGCTTCTCGCTGTCGGACATCGAGGCGCCCTGCATGAGCGTGGTGGCGGTCGACGCGCAGTCGCCCGCGCGCGCGCAGGCCACGGCCGACCGCATCGCCGCGCAGATGTGGGCCGAGCGCGAGGCCTTCGTCTACCGCAGCGAGCCGCTGGCCGAATCGGTCGCCCGCGCGAAGCAACTCGCCGACGGCGCGACGCGCCCGGTGCTGCTGCTCGACCACGGCGACAACTGCATGTCGGGCGGCAGCTGCGACACGATGGACGTGCTGCAGGAAGCGCTCGCGCAAGGCCTTGACGGCATCGGCGTGGGACCGCTGTGCGACCCCGAGGCGGTGGCCGGGCTGGTCGCGGCGGGCGAGGGCGCCACGGCCACGGTGGCGCTCGGCAACAAGGTCTCGCTCGCGGGCATCGGCCGCTCGAACCCGCCCGTGGTGCTGACCGGCGTGGTGCGCGCCATCTGCAATGGGGAATACGTGATCACCGGCCCCACCTACACCGGGCAGCGCAGCAGCATGGGCCGCACCGTGCTGTTCGACATCGGCGCCGCGCGCATCGTCGTGACCGAGCGCACGCAGGAGCCATGGGATCTCGGCGTCTTCGCCTGCACCGGGCACGATCCGCGCTGCGAGCGCTTCCTGCTGCTCAAGTCGCGCATGTACTGCCGGCCGGTGTTCGAGCCGATCGCCGCCGGCCTGGTCGAGTGCGACAGCCGGGGGGTGACGAGTTCGGACTACAGCCTGTTCCCGTTCTCGAAAGTGCGCCGGCCGGTGTTCCCGCTGGACGCCATCTGAAGCGCGTGCATCCTCGCCTATGCAAAATTTTGCATAGGTAATTCGGGCTACCCCCCGATACTGCGGCGCCTTCCCATGCCTCCCACGAAGCCCGCTGCATGAACACCTTCGCGCAAAGTGCCATTGCGGCCTGGCAACTGCTCGCCTCCGGCGACCCGGTGCTGCTGGCGATCGTCGGGCGCTCGCTCGCGGTCAGCGCGAGTGCCTGCGTGCTGGCCTGCGGTTTCGGGCTGCTGCTCGGCGCCTGGCTCGGGGTGGCGCGCTTCCGCGGTCGGGCCGCGCTGCTCACGCTGCTGAACACGCTGCTGGCGCTGCCGTCGGTGGTGGTGGGGCTGGTGATCTACCTGCTGCTGTCGCGCTCGGGGCCGCTCGGCTTCCTGGGCTGGCTGTTCTCGTTCCAGGCGATGGTGCTCGCGCAGACGGTGCTGGTGCTGCCGGTGGTCACGGCGCTCACGCGCCAGACCATCGAGGACACCGACCGCGCGCACGGCGAGCAGTTGCGCTCGCTGGGTGCCCGGCCGCTGGTGCGGGCGCTGCTGCTGGCCTGGGACGAGCGCTATGCGCTGCTCACGGTGCTGATCGCGGCCTTCGGGCGCGCGGTGTCGGAGGTGGGCGCGGTGATGATCGTGGGCGGCAACATCGACGGCTTCACGCGCGTGATGACCACCGCCATCGCGCTCGAGACCAGCAAGGGCGATTTGCCGTTGGCGCTCGCGCTCGGGCTGGTGCTGCTGGGCGTGGTGCTGGTGCTCAACTTCGCGATCGCGATGCTGCGTGGCTGGCGCGAACGCGTCGACGGCGGCGGCGGTGCGGGCGCTCCGGCGGCGGCCTGGCGTGCGGAGGCGCGATCGTGAACGCTGACAACGCCGTCTTCGCGCTGCACGGCGTCGACGTGCGCCTGGGCCGGGTCGAGGCGCTGCGCGGCGCCTCGCTGCGCATCGAGGCGGGTGAACGCGTGGCGCTGATCGGCGCCAACGGCAGCGGCAAGACCACGCTGCTGCGGCTGCTGCACGGCCTGGTGCCGCATGCGGCGGGCAGTCTTGCGGGCACGGTGCCGCGCCGCCAGCAAGCGATGCTGTTCCAGCGGCCGCACATGCTGCGCGCCTCGGTGGCCACCAACGTGGCGCTGGCGCTCTGGCTGCGCGGCACGCGCTGGCGCGAGGCGCGCCGTGCGGCGCTGCCGGCGCTCGCGCGCGTGGGCCTCGAGGACCTGGCCGAGCGCAATGCGCGCGCGCTGTCGGGCGGGCAGCAGCAGCGGGTCGCGCTGGCGCGCGCCTGGGCGCTGCATCCGGCGGTGCTGCTGCTCGACGAGCCCACCGCCAGCCTCGACCCGACCGCCAAGCGCGAGGTCGAATTGCTCATTGCCGAAGCGGCGAGCGGACGCACGTTGGTGTTCGCGAGCCACAACCTGGGGCAGGTCAAGCGGCTCGCCACGCGCGTGGTCTACCTCGAGCACGGCCGCATCCTGGCCGACCTGCCGGTGCACGATTTCTTTCATGGGCCATTGCCGGAAGAGGCCCGCCTGTTCGTCAAAGGAGAGTTGGAATGAAGCTGTCTTTCAAGCACCTCGCGGCCGCCCTGGCCGTGTTCGCCGCGGCCGCGCAGGCCGAGACCATCACCATGGCCTCGACCACCTCGACCGAGCAGTCGGGCCTGTTCGCGCACATGCTGCCGGCTTTCAAGAAGGCGAGCGGCATCGACGTCAAGGTGGTGGCGGTGGGCACCGGCCAGGCCATCGACATGGCGCGGCGCGGCGATGCCGACGTGCTGTTCGTGCATGACGCCGCGGCCGAGGAAAAATTCGTCGCCGATGGCTTCAGCGCCAAGCGCCATCCGGTGATGTACAACGACTTCGTGCTCATCGGGCCGAAGGCCGATCCGGCCGGCACCAAGGGCAAGGACATCGCCGCCGCGCTGAAGAAGATCGCCACCGCCAATGCGCCGTTCGTCTCGCGCGGCGACAAGAGCGGCACCGACGCGGCCGAGCGCCGGCTCTGGGCGCAGGCCGGCGTGGCCGAGGCGGGCCAGCCGGTGCCGAACGAGCGCAAGGGCACGGGCTACAAGGAATGCGGCTGCGGCATGGGTCCGGCGCTGAACATCGCGGCCTCGTCGGGCGGCTACGTGCTCGCGGACCGCGCCACCTGGCTCAGCTTCAAGAACCGCGCCGACCTGGCGGTGCTGGTCGAGGGCGACAAGCGCCTCTTCAACCAGTACGGCGTGATGGTCGTGAGCCCGGCCAAATTTCCATCGCTCAACAGCCAGGGCGCGCAGAAGTTCGTCGACTGGGTGGTTTCGCCGGCCGGGCAGGACAACATCGCGAGCTACAAGATCGGGGGCGAGCAGCTGTTCTTCCCGAACGCATCGGCCAACTGAGCGGCGCCGGCGCGCATGACCTCCGAGGTCATCGACGCCGGACGCGGGCGGCGCGACCATCCTTTCACCCCGCGATGTTGCGGGCATCGAAACCGAAAGGACACGCACCATGAACACCGCCGCCCACGACGCCACCGCCATCGCCCAGCGCTACATCGACGTCTGGAACGAAACCGATGCCGCGCGCCGGGCCGAGCTCATCGCTTCGGGCTGGACCGCCGATGCGCGCTATGTCGATCCGATGGCACAGGCCAGCGGCCGCGAGCAGATCGGCACCCTGGTCGGCGCGGTGCAGCAGCGCTTTCCAGGCTTTCGCTTCAAGCTGCTCGGCGAAGCGCAATCGCACGGCGACAACCTGCGCTTTTCGTGGACGCTGGGCCCGAGCGGTGCCGAGGACATGATCCAGGGCACCGACTTTGCCCAGCTCGAGGCGGGCAAGCTGCAGTCGGTGACGGGCTTTCTCGACAAGGTGCCTGCGGACGCCTGAGCCTCAGCGCTCCCGCTCCCGCTCCCTCCCCCGCTGGGGGAGGGCTGGGGTGGGGGCATGCGGCCTCGAGAAAGCCTTGTGGCGGTTCACGCGCCGTGTGCCCCCATCCCTGCCTTCCCCCAAAGGGGGAAGGAGTAAGACCAACCCGCTCAGTTCGTGCTGCCGCCTCCGCGCCCGCGCCACAGCTTGCGGTAGACGGTGGCGCGGCTGATGCCGAGCGCGCGCGCGGCCTCGGCCACGTTGCCGCGTGCGTCGGCCACGGCCTTGCGGATCAGCGCGGTCTCCACGTCGCGCAGCCGCGGCCGGGATTCGGCCACGGCGTCCGGCGCGTGGGAACTGCCAACGCCGCACTGCGGCCGCACCTGCACGCGCAGCCCCGACCAGAGCGGCGCCTCGAGCACCGCGTCGCCGCGCCGCGCCGCATCGAACAGCATCTGCAGCGGCAGCGCGAAGAGGTCGCTGCAATGCAGCGGCGCCTGCGGGCTCCGGCCCAGCGGCTCGTGCAGCATCTGCCGCGCCGCGGCATTGGCGCCGATCACGCCGCCCTCGGCATCGAGGCACAGCAGGCCCTCGGTGGCCTCGCTCGGCGGACAGCCGGGCCACGACAGGTGCAGCCGCATCTCGCAAGGCTGGTTCAGTACCAGCAGGTTCTCGATGCTGCGCGCCGACAGCATCGCCAGGTGGCGCAGCTCGGGCCGCTCGGCCACCTGCACGCCGGTCAGGTCGAGCATGCCGATGCAGTCGCCCTGCGGACCGAAGAGCGGGGCGCCGGCGCAGCTGTAGACGCTGGTGTCCTCGAAGAAGTGCTCGCCGCGGTGCAGCCACACCGCCTCCTGCTCGGCCAGCGCGGTGCTGATGGCGCTGGTGCCGATCGCGCGCTCCGACAGGTCGACGCCGATGCGGCCGATGTTGCGCGCATGGCGGGCGGTGTCGTCGGTGCCGTCGGGCAGGGCGCCCACGTCGACCACGATGCCCTCGGCATTGGTCAGCACCGCGAAATAGCGCGTGTCGGCGATGGCGCGCGACAGCCGCTCGATCACCGGCCGCGCCGCCGCCATGAGCGCCCGGTTGCGCTCGGCCACGTCGCGGATGGCCGACTGGCCGACCGGGTCGAAGCTCACGCGCTGCTGCGGCTGGCGCCCGGCCGCGATGCAGCGTTGCCAGGAGCGCGCGATCCAGGGCTCGATGCGCGCCGGCAGGCGCGCATCGCCATGGATCAGCGCCCGGCGCGCGTCGGCAATGGCGAGCGAACGCTCGGTCAGGTGCGGGGCGATCGGAGCGGGCATCGTTCGGGTTCGCGCGGTGTGGGGGTGGCGTCGGGGGGTGCTTGCCGGCCGCAAGCTGTTTCATTTTGAGAATTTCGCGGCCCTGGCGCAAGCGTCAAGGGTTTTGCCTAGGATAGTGCACGTGGCCGGCATCCAAGATGCCTTTCGCTGAACCAGCCATCACCTTCAACGGAGACAGCCACATGCAGGTAGCTTTCACGGTCAACGGCCGCCAGGTCGCGGTCGACGCACCCCCCAACACCTTCCTCGTGCACGCGATCCGCGAGCATCTCCACCTGACCGGCACCCACGTCGGCTGCGACACGGCCCAGTGCGGCGCCTGCACCATCCACCTGAACGGCCGCGCGGTCAAGTCGTGCAACATCCTGGTGGCGCAGGCCGCCGGTGCCGAGATCACCACCATCGAGGGCATCGCCCAGCCCGACGGCACCATGCACCCGATGCAGGCCGCCTTCAAGGAATGCCACGGCCTGCAATGCGGCTTCTGCACGCCCGGCATGGTGATGAGCGCGATCGACCTGTGCACGCACCATCCCAAATCCAGCGAATCGGAGATCCGCGAGCTGCTCGACGGCAACCTGTGCCGCTGCACCGGCTACCAGAACATCGTCAAGGCGGTGCAGATGGGCGGCGAGGCCATGGCCTCGGGCACGCCGGTCAAGACCACCGCCACGGCATGAAGGGAGCGACATCATGGGTGCTTCCGACTTCTCGAACCTGCCCCACATCGGCGAAGCGCTGCGGCGCAAGGAAGACTACCGCTTCCTGACCGGCGCGGGCAACTACACCGACGACATCACGCTGGCCAACCAGTGCCATGCGGTCTTCGTGCGCTCGCCGCATGCGCATGCGGCCATCAAGTCCGTCGACACCGCCGAGGCGCTCAAGATGCCCGGCGTGGTCGGCATCTTCAGCGGCAAGGACATCGAGGGCAAGATGGGCGGGCTGCCCTGCGGCTGGCTCATCAACAACCCCGACGGCACGCCGATGAAGGAGCCGATGCACCCGATCCTCGCGATCCACAAGGTGCGCTACGTGGGCGACCATGTGGCCATGGTGGTGGCCGAGACGGTGGAGCAGGCGAAGAACGCCGCCGAGGCCATGGTGGTCGACTACGACGTGCTGCCCGCGCTCGTGAGCGTGGCCGATGCCGCCAAGAAGGCCGGCGGCGTCACGCTGCACGACGAGGCGCCCGACAACCAGTGCTACAAATGGGCGCTGGGCGACAAGGCCGCGGTCGACGCGGCGTTTGCCAACGCGGCGCACGTCACCAAGCTCGACCTGGTCAACAACCGTCTCGTGCCCAACCCGATCGAGCCGCGCGTGGCGATCGGCAGCTACAGCCGCGGCACCGACGACTACACGCTCTACGTCTCGAACCAGAACCCGCACGTCGAGCGCCTGCTGATGACGGCCTTCGTGCTGGGCCTGCCAGAGCACAAGGTGCGTGTGGTCGCACCCGACGTCGGCGGCGGATTCGGCTCGAAGATCTATCTGTATGCCGAGGACGTGTGCCTGACCTGGGCCGCGAAGCAGCTCAACCGCAACATCAAGTGGACCGGTGAGCGCTCGGAGTGCTTTCTGTCCGACGCGCACGGCCGCGACCACGTGAGCCACGCCGAGATGGCGATGGACAAGGACGGCAAGTTCCTCGCGATGCGCGTGCACACCGACGCCAACCTCGGCGCGTATCTGTCGACCTTCTCGACCGCGGTGCCGACCATCCTCTACGCGACGCTGCTCGCGGGCCAGTACACCACGCCGCAGATCTATGTCGAGGTCGATGCCTGGTTCACCAACACCGCGCCGGTCGATGCCTACCGCGGCGCGGGGCGGCCCGAGGCCACCTACCTGCTCGAGCGGCTGGTGTCGCGCTGCGCCTGGGAAATGAACCTGGGCCAGGACGAGATCCGCAAGCGCAACTTTGTCACGACCTTCCCGTACCAGACGCCCGTGGCGCTGCAGTACGACACCGGCGACTTCCATGCCTGCATGGACAAGGCTCGCGTGCTGGCCGAGGTCGACGGCTTCGCCGAGCGCAAGTCGGCGAGCGCAGCGCAGGGCAAGCTGCGCGGCATCGGCTACTCGAGCTACATCGAGGCCTGCGGCCTCGCGCCGTCGAACATCGCGGGTGCGCTCGGCGCGCGCGCGGGCCTGTTCGAGTGCGGCGAGATCCGCGTGCATCCGACCGGCAGCGTGACGGTGTTCACCGGCTCGCACAGCCACGGCCAGGGCCATGAGACCACGTTCGCGCAAGTCGTCGCGGCGCGGCTCGGCATTCCGGTCGAGAACGTCGACGTGGTGCATGGCGACACGGGCCGCGTGCCCTTCGGCATGGGCACCTACGGCTCGCGCTCGATCTCGGTCGGTGGCGCGGCCATCATGAAGGCGCTCGACAAGATCGAGACCAAGGCCAAGAAGATCGCGGCGCACCTGATGGAGGCGAGCGACGCCGACGTCGAGTTCGCCAACGGCGAGTTCACGGTCAAGGGCACCGACAAGAAGATCCCCTTCGGCCAGGTGGCGCTCACGGCCTACGTGCCGCACAACTATCCGCTCGACAAGCTGGAGCCAGGCCTGAACGAGACCGCCTTCTACGACCCGACCAACTTCACCTTCCCGGGCGGCACCTACATCTGCGAGGTCGAGATCGACAAGCAGACCGGCGAGGTGCGCGTGGACCGCTTCACCGCGGTGGACGACTTCGGCACCATCATCAACCCGA
>CAMLCW010000127.1 GCA_946478645.1 uncultured Variovorax sp. | reverse complement strand
CGCAGGCCGGGGGACATTCGCGGAGGGGAGTCCACCGTCGGCGGGATCGCGCCCCTGAACAACGGCGTTCAATTCAGCGCCGGTGCCGCCCCGCCATCAGATCGATCACCTCGCGAAAGATCGTGTTGCCCGTCGATGCGGCAAGGTCGAGCACATGGCTGCGGCTGTAGTACGGGCTCAGGTCGAGGCCCACGCCGATGCCGGCGATTTCGATGTCGCCGCGCTGCTCGTGGCGCGCCACCACGTCGCGCAGGTGGTGGTCGAGGTAGTGCGCGTCGTTCGCGAGGTGCGTGGCGCTGTCCATCGGCGAGCCGTCCGAGATCACCAGCAGCAGCTTGCGCACCTCGGTGCGTTGCCCGAGCCGCAGGCAGGCCCAGTCGACCGCTTCGCCGTCGATGCCTTCGCGGAACAGGTCGGCCTTCAACAGCGCCGCCATGGCCGGGCGTGCACGGCGCCAGGGCGTGGCGGCGGCCTTGAAGACGATGTGGCTGCGCTCGTTCAGGCGGCCGGGGTGAAGAGGCCTGCCGGCGCGCACCCACTCGCGCTGCGGCCGGCCGCCGGTCCAGGCGCCGGTGGTGAAGCCCAGCACCTCGCTGGCCACGCCGGCCTGCTCGAGCGCGCGCGCGAACACGTCGACCATCATCGCCACGGATTCGGCATGCTCCTTCATCGAGCCCGAGCAGTCGATCAGGAAGCTCACGATGCAATCGGCCACGGGCTCCGTGCGCTCGGTGCGGAACAGCCGGCGCTCGGTGGGCGAGGCCACCAGCTGCGCGAGCCGGCGGCCGTCGATCAGGCCTTCTTCCTGGCCGCCGTCCCAGCCGTCGCGCACCGGGTCGGCCAGCAGCGCGCGCAGCTCGCGTGCAAGGCGCGCGATGTTCACGCCCTGGGCCGCGATGCGGCGGTCGAGCTTTTCGCGGTGGCCGGCCAGCACTTCCTTGCGCGCCAGCGTGGCGGCGTCGTGCTCGCGGTCGTAGGCGGTGGTGAAGACGCGGTAGGCGCCGCCGGCGTCGTCGAGCACGGCGCTGCGGCCCGATTCGGCGGTGGTGAAGCGCTCGATGATCTCCTGGTCCATGTCGGCGACCAGGCTGAACACGCTGCGCTTGTCGTCGACGTGCGGATCGCGCGCGGCGTTGCTCGCGTCTTCGCCGGCCTCGTGCAGCATGGCGGCCACGGTGCGTGCGATGGCCCTTGCATGCACCGCGTACGCGGCCTGGTCGGTGCGGTCGCGGCGCAGGCCCGCGAGCGCATGGCCGATCAGCGGCGCGAGCGCGAAGCGCGTGGCCTCGAGCATGTCCTCGGTTTCTTCCACCACCTGCTGGCCGCTCACGCGGGCGCGGCAGATCTGCGCCACCGCGTAGAGCAGCAGGCCGCGCGCGGTGTCGGTCAGACCCGAATGGTGGAACGCGAGCGACCATTGTTCATGGCGGTGCCGCAGGTTGCGGCGCATGCCGGCCATGGTGTCGGGCGCCAGCGCTTCGACGCGGAACTGCTCGAGCATTTCGAACAGCATGCGCTCGACCGGCTCCTCGGGCCGAAGCCTTTCATGCAGTGCGGCATCGGACGCGCTGAGCCGCAGTGCCAGCCCGTCGGCCACGCCGCGGAACGAGGCGAAATCGTCGGTCTCGGCCGAAGGATGCAGGTGCGGCGCGAACCACGGCAACGGCGTGCGGCCGCGGTGCAGCCGCTGGCCGCGGAAGTGCAGGTCGCGCTCGCCGCTGATGGCCCGCACCACGCCCGCGCAGAGCTCGAAGATCCGCTCTTCCTGCCGCGCGCGCTGCTGGGCCTCGCTCATAGCTCTTTGTCGAAGCAGCGCTGGAAATATTCCGCCACGAGCGGCCGTTCGGCGTCGTCGCATTTGTTGACGAACGACAGGCGAAATGCGAGGGCCGGGTCCTTGAAGATCTCTATGTTCTCGGCCCAGGTGATCACGGTGCGCGGCGACATCAAGGTCGACAGGTCGCCGGCCGCAAAGCCCTGCCGCGTGAGGCTCGCCACCGCGACCATCGACGCCACGAGCGCACGGCCGGCGTCGTCGGCGAGCGAGGGTACGCGCGCCTGCACGATCGCGATCTCTTCGTCGGCGGGCAGGTAGTTGAGCGAGGCGACGATGTTCCAGCGGTCGATCTGCGCATGGTTGAGCCGCTGCGCGCCGTGGTAGAGCCCGTTGAGGTTGCCGAGGCCCACGGTGTTGGCGGTGGCGAAGAGCCGGAAGAACGGGTGCGGGCGCAGCACCTTGTTCTGGTCCATCAGCGTGAACTTGCCGTCGCGCTCGAGGATGCGCTGGATCACGAACATCACGTCGGGCCGGCCGGCGTCGTACTCGTCGAAGATCAGCGCCACGGGGCGCTGCAGCGCCCAGGGCACGATGCCTTCCTGGAACTCGGTGACCTGCTGGCCTTCGCGCAGCACGACGGCGTCCTTGCCGACAAGGTCGAGCCGGCTGATGTGGCCGTCGAGATTGAGCCGCACGCAGGGCCAGTTCAGCCGCGCCGCCACCTGCTCGATGTGGGTCGACTTGCCGGTGCCGTGCAGCCCCTGCACCATCACGCGCCGGTCGCGCGTGAAGCCCGCGAGGATGGCCAGCGTCACGTCGGGGTTGAAGCGGTACACCGCATCGACCTCGGGCACATGGTCGTCGCGCTCACCGAAGGCGGGCACCTGCAGGTCGGTGTCGATGCCGAACACCTCGCGCACGCTCAGCATCCGGTCGGGTCTCAGTTCCGCGGTATCGGTCACGATGGGCTTTCGAAATGACAAGGGATGGGGCTCAGGCTTGCGCCTGCTCGGCGGCCGCGTCGGCATCGATGCGGCTCAGCGCGATGGCGGCGCGCTGCAGCGCGGGCAGCAGCGATCGGGCCTTGGCTGCATCGAGCCGCATCACGGGCGCCTGCACTGCGATGCACAAGTTCGACGGTGCGCCGTCGCCCGAGGGCACGAGCGCAGCGATGCACAGCAGCCCGGGCAGGAACTCTTCGTTGTCCAGCGCGTAGCCGTCCTTGCGCACGCGCTGCACTTCCTTCTCGAGCGCGTCGGGATCCGTCAGCGTCTTCGCGGTGTAGGGCTCGAGCGGCGCGTTCGACAGCAGCCGGCGGCGCTGCGCCGGGCTCATCTGCGCGAGAAACACCTTGCCGCTGGCCGAGCAGTGCACCGGCACGCGCGAGCCCGAGTGCAGGTAGAAGCGCAGCGGCGCCGCGGTCTCGACGCGGTCGAGGTACACCACCTCGCTGCCCGACAGCGCGGTGAGGTTGCAGCTCTCGCCGATCTCCTCGACCAATTGGCGCAGCACCGTGTGGCGCGCGCCGTGCAGGCTGTCGTTGAGCAGCAGGTTCTCGGCCAGGCGCCGCAGCCGCGTGCCGATGCCGTAGTGGCGCCCGTCGCTTTCGCGCTGCAGCAGGCCCGCGCTTTCGAGCTGCTGGAGCATCCGGTGCAGCGTGGGCTTGGGGATGCCGGTCTCTTCGACCAGGCCCTGCAGCGAGTAGCGCTGGTCCTTCGCGGCCATGACCTCGAGCAGGCCGAACAGGCGCATGGTGGGGGTGTCGCCGGCGGCCGGCTCCGGCAGAACGGGCACAGGCCCTTTGACGATCTTCATGGGCTGGATCATAGTCTTTTTACAAAAAACAAGACGAATCGTCCCATTTTTTGTATTTTGTTTGACGCGGCGGCAGCGCGGGCCTATATTCGCCGACATGAAATCCGGAACAAGGAGTTCCGGGTTTCGAGACGCAACCCCAAGCCCATTCCTTCAGGAGACGCATGCCATGAGCCAGAAGCAACCCGCAGCACCCACCCGCGAAGCCGTCACCGGCGTGCAGAAGATGACGCCTTCCGAGGCCTTCGTCGAGACCCTGGTCGCCAACGGCGTGACCGACATCTTCGGCATCATGGGCTCGGCCTTCATGGATGCGATGGACATCTTCGCGCCGGCCGGCATCCGCCTGATTCCGGTGGTGCACGAGCAGGGCGGCGCGCACATGGCCGACGGCTATTCGCGCGTCTCGGGCCGCCACGGCGTGGTCATCGGCCAGAACGGCCCCGGCATCAGCAACTGCGTGACGGCCGTGGCCGCGGCCTACTGGGCGCACAGCCCGGTGGTGATGATCACGCCCGAGACCGGCACCATGGGCATGGGCCTGGGCGGCTTCCAGGAAGCCAACCAGCTGCCGATGTTCCAGGAGTTCACCAAGTACCAGGGCCACGTCAACAACCCCAAGCGCATGGCCGAGTACACCGCGCGCTGCTTCGACCGCGCGATCTCCGAGATGGGCCCGACCCAGCTCAACATTCCGCGCGACTACTTCTACGGCGAGATCACCACCGAGATCCCGAAGCCGATGCGCGTGGAGCGCGGCGCGGGCGGCGAGATGAGCCTGAACGCGGCGGTCGAACTGCTGGCCACGGCCAAGTTCCCGGTCATCCTGTCGGGCGGCGGCGTGGTCATGGGCGATGCGGTCGAGGAGTGCAAGGCACTGGCCGAGCGCCTGGGCGCGCCGGTGGCCAACGGCTACCTGCGCAACGACTCCTTCCCCGCGAGCCATCCGCTGTGGGCCGGCCCGCTCGGCTACCAGGGCTCGAAGGCCGCGATGAAGCTGATGGCGCAGGCCGACGTGGTGCTCGCGCTCGGTTCGCGCATGGGCCCGTTCGGCACGCTGCCGCAGCACGGCATGGACTACTGGCCGAAGGAAGCGAAGATCATCCAGGTCGAGGCCGACCACACCAATCTTGGCCTGGTGAAGAAGATCACCGTCGGCATCCACGGCGACGCCAAGGCCACGGCCAAGGAACTGCTCAAGCGCCTGCAGGGCAAGACGCTGGCCTGCGACGCCACCAAGGGTGAGCGCGCCGAGAAGATCAAGTCGGAAAAAGCCGCGTGGGAAAAAGAGCTCGACGAGTGGACCCACGAGCGCGACCAGTTCAGCCTCGATGCCATCGAGGAAGCCAAGGGCGAGAAGACCCCGACCGGCGGCACCTACCTGCATCCGCGCCAGGTGCTGCGCGAACTCGAGAAGGCCATGCCGCCGCGCGTGATGGTCTCGACCGACATCGGCAACATCAACGCCATCGCCAACAGCTACCTGCGCTTCGAGGAGCCACGCAGCTTCTTCGCGCCGATGAGCTTCGGCAACTGCGGCTACTCGCTGCCGACCATGATCGGCGCCAAGTGCGCGGCGCCCGACCGTCCGGCCGTGGCCTATGCCGGCGACGGCGCCTGGGGCATGAGCATGGTCGAGATCATGACCGCCGTGCGCCATGACATTCCGGTGACGGCCGTGGTGTTCCACAACCGCCAGTGGGGCGCCGAGAAGAAGAACCAGGTCGACTTCTACAACCGCCGCTTCGTCGCGGGCGAGCTCGAGAGCGAGAGCTTCGCCGGCATCGCCAAGGCGATGGGCGCCGAAGGCATCGTGGTCGACAACATCGAGGACGTGGGCCCCGCGCTCAAGAAGGCCATCGACATGCAGATGAACGAGAAGAAGACCTGCGTGATCGAGATCATGTGCACGCGCGAACTGGGCGATCCGTTCCGCCGCGATGCGCTGTCCAAGCCGGTGCGCTTCCTCGACAAGTACAAGGACTACGTCTGAGGGCGGGAGCCGGCCATGCCGTCGCTTCCCATTGCGCATCCGCACCTGGCCGCACTGGTGGCGCGGGCGCGCGCGGCGGCCACGCACGCGCGCATCGGGCTGGTCCACCCCTGCGATGCCGCCGCGCTCGAGGCCGCGGCCGGCATCCGTGAGGCGGGGCTCGGCGAGCCGGTGCTGATCGGCCCGCGTGCGGAGATCCTGCGTGCGGCCGAGCTGGCCGGCGTCGATGCGGGCGGGTTCGAGATCGTCGACGGCCCCGCCGAAGCCGCGCAGAGCGCGCGGCACGCCACCGCGCTGGCGCAGGCCGGTGCGGTCGGCGCGCTGATGAAGGGCTCGCTGCACACCGACGAGCTGATGTCGGCGGTGGTCGACAAAGAGACCGGGCTCCGCGGCAGCACGCGCATCAGCCACGTCTTCCTGTTCGACCTGCCGCGCTATCCCAAGCTGCTCGGCGTGGCCGACTGCGTGGTCAACATCACGCCCTCGCTTGCGACCAAGCGCGACATCCTCGGCAACGCCGTCGCGCTGTTGCGCACGATCGGCGTCGCCGAGCCGAAGGTCGGCATCGTTGCCGCCGTCGAGACGGTCAACCCCGCGATACAAGCCACCGTCGACGCCGAGGCGCTGGTGGCCATGGCGAAGGAGGGCGCGTGGCCCGGCGCCATCGTCGAAGGGCCCTTCGGCTTCGACAACGTGATCTCGGCCGAGGCCGCGCGCATCAAGAAGATGTCGTCGCGCGTCAGCGGCGAGCCCGACCTGTTGCTCATGCCCGACCTCAACGCCGGCAACATGCTCTACAAGAGCTTCACCTACATCGGCGGCGGCGAATGCGCGGGGCTGGTGCTCGGCGCGCGCGTGCCCATCGTGCTGACCTCGCGCGCCGATTCGGCGCTGTCGCGCATCGCGTCGGTGGCGCTGGCGGTGCTGGCGGGGGCGGGCGCGGAGCCGCTCAGCTCGGCTGGATCGCCGCCGCCTTGATCACCTGCGCCCAGCGCGCGATTTCGTCGGCGAGGAAGGGCGCGAAGCGCTCGGGCCCGCGCGCGTCCACGACGAAGCCCTGCTGGCGCATGCGCTCGTCGAGCCCCGGCTGCCCGAGGATCTTCACCACCTCGGCGCCGAGCTTCTGCACCGGGGCGTCGGGCGTGGACGCCGGCACCATGATGGCGGTCCAGTTTTCCACCTGAAGCTCGGGCATGCCGGCCTCGGCCGTGGTCGGCACCTCGGGCAGCAGCGCATAGCGCGCCTTGCTGGCGATCGCCAGCGCGCGCAGCTTGCCGGCCTTCACGTGCGGGATCGACTCGGGAATGTTCGAGAACACCACATCGAGCTGGCCGCCGATCAGGTCGGTCATGCAGGGCGCGCCGCCCTTGTACGGCACGTGCTGGATCGAAGACTTGGCGAGGTTGTTGAAGAGCGCCAGCGTCAGGTGCGGCGGCGTGCCGCTGCCACTGGAGCCGGCATTGAGCTGGCGTTCCCTGGCTGCCGCGACGAGGCCCTGCATGTCGCGGATCGGGCTGGCCGCCGGCACCACGATGAGCATCGGGCTGCCCGCGAGCAGCGCCACGGGCCGCAGATCCTTCTGGAAGTTGAACGGCGACTTGGGGAACAGCGTCACGTTGGCCGCGTGCGTGAGCGTGATCGCCAGCATCGTGTAGCCGTCGCCGGCCGCCTTGGCCACCAGGTCGGCGCCGATCTGGCCATTGCCGCCCGGGCGGTTGTCGACCAGCACGTTGATCTTCCAACGTTCGCCAAGCTGCTGCGCCACCTGCCGCGCCATCGCGTCGGTGAGGCCGCCGGGCGGAAAGGGCACCACGTAGCGCAGCGTGCCGTCGGGCTTCGGATAGTCGCCACCCTGTGCGCGGGCGAGCGCGGGCCACAGCGCCGCCAGCGAACCCGCACCCATCGAACCCGCCGCAGCCAGGGCCGCGGTCCCTTGCATCCAATCGCGTCGTTTCATCGTGTCGTCTCCTGTTGTTGTGTCTGGATCGAAGCCCGAGCGTGCTCAGGTTCGTGGCGGCGCGTGCAGCGCGTCGGGCACGTCGATGCCCTCGGCTTCGGCGCGCAGCCGCAGGGCCTCGCGCCGCGCACCGGGCAGGCGCACGCCTTCGTCGCGCAGCATCTCGGCCAGCAGCACCTCGACACGGTCGAGATAGCTGGCCGAACCGGCGAGCGCGCCGGGGTCGATGACGATGAAGGCCTGGCCGATGCGCGGCCGGTTGCCTTCGTCCTCGAAGAAGCTCGAGGCCTCGAAGCCGAACTGCGCGCCGATCAGCGCCGTGACCAGCAGCTCGACCACCAGCGCCAGCATCGCGCCCTTGGGGCTGGAGGCTGCGCCGATGGGCAGCATCGCGCCGTCGAGCGCGGCCTGCGCATCGGTGGTGGGCTGGCCGTGGCGGTCGACGGCCCAGCCCGGCGGGATCGGCCTGCCTTGCTTCGCCGCCACCATCACCTTGCCGCGCGCCACCTCCGAGAGGCTCAGATCGATCATCAGCGGCAACGCGCCGCGCCGCGGGAACACCGCCGCCACCGGATTGGTGCCGAAGACCGGATGGCGTCCACCCGCGGCCGGCATCGCGGCCGGCGAATTGGCAAAGCCGAGGCCGACCATGCCGGCCTCGGCGGCCGGCCGCAGGTGATCGACGACAACCCCGCAGTGGTGGCTCGCGGTGACGCCCGCGATCGCAATGCCGAAGTCGCGCGCGCGGCCGATCGCCTCGGCCACGGCCAGCTCGCAGGCGGCGAACGCCAGCCCCTCGTGCGCATCGACCAGCACCGCGCCGCCCCTGGCGTGCCGCACGGTGGGAACCGCCGCGCCGTTCACGCGGCCGTTGCGCAGATGCGCCGTGTATTGCCCCAGGCGGCTCAGCCCGTGCGATCCGAGGCCCTGCGCCTCGGCGAGCACCAGGGCGCGCGCTGCCGCATCGGCCATCGTCTCGTTCGCGCCGGCGGCGCGCAGCATCCCGGCCACCGCGCCGCGGGCCTGGCCCAGCGTCATGGTGGTCATGGTGCGAGCGCCTCCAGCACGCGGTCGGCGATCAGGCTGCTCACGCGCTCGTTCGACTCGGCCGTCACGCCCGCGATGTGCGGCGTCAACAGCAGGTTCGGGCAGCCCTGAAAGTGCGCGCTGGCCGCGAGCGACTCGGCGTCGAACACGTCGAGCGCCGCACCGCCGAGCCGGCCTTCGCGCAGGGCCTCGGCCACCGCGCGTTCGTCGACGATGCCGCCGCGCGAGGTGTTGACCAGCACCGCGCCGGGCTTCATGGCCGCGATGCGCCCGGCGTGGAAGAGGTTGCGCGTGCCATCGACCAGCGGCACATGCAGGCTCAGCACATCCGAGCGCGCGACCAGTTCGTCGAGCCCGAGCGGTTGGGTGCGCGTCTCGGCAAAGGCCGGATGGCCGCCGTCCATCATGGCGTCGAAGGCCGCGGTGCGCATGCCCAGCGCCGCGGCGAGGCGTGCGGTCAGTTGGCCGATGGCGCCGAACCCGACGAGGCCGAGCGTCTTGCCCGCCGCCTCGCGGCCGTTCGACAGCGCAGGGCGCGGCCACTCGCCCGCGGCCACCGCTGCGGTCGAACCGTAGGCGCCGCGCAGCAGCAGCATGGCGCTCGCGATCACATACTCGGCCACGCTCAACGCGTTGGCGCCCGTGGCCGGTATCACGCGCATGCCGCGCGCCTCGCAGCCGGCCACGTCGATGTTGTCGAGCCCGACGCCGAGACGTCCGACCACGCTGCACTGCGCGAGCGCGGCAAGCAGCTCGCCGCGCACCTGCGTGCGGTTGCGCACGATCAGTGCATGCGCCCACCGCGCTTCGCCGAACAGCCGGCCGGGGTCGTCGACCAGCGCCGGGTCGTAGAGCACATCGTGCCGCTCGCGCAGGCGTTCGACGGCGGCGGGGTCCATGAACTCCGCGATCACGATTCGCTTCATGATGCTGCCGCCGTTCGCTCAGGCCGACTCGTAGAGGCGCGTCAGCACGAACTCGCGATGCCCGAGCGCCTCGGCCGCCGTGAATCGGCCGTTGGCGGTGCGCAGCATGCATTCGAGCAGCTTGTCGCCGGCCTGGTCGAGCGTGAGCTCGCGCTGCAGCAGGCCCGAGGTGTCGACGTCGACGTGCTCGCTCATGAGGCGCACGGTGCGCGGGTTGGCGCAGATCTTGATGACCGGCAGGATCGGGTTGCCGATCACGTTGCCCTGGCCGGTGGGGAAGAAGTGCACCGCATAGCCCGAGGCCGCGCACAGCGTCACCATCTCGGCCGCGGCGCTCGACGAGTCCATGAACCACAGGCCGGGTCCGGTGGGCATCTCGGCCTTGTCGAGCACGCCGTCCACCAGGCACTTCTTGCCGATCTTCTGGATGTTGCCGAGCGCCTTCTCTTCGATCGTCGTCAGGCCGCCGGCGATGTTGCCCTTGGTGGGCTGCGAGTCGGAGAGGTCGCTGGTCTTGTGGCGGTTGATCATGTCCTGGTAGCGGTTGAACATGAACATGAAGCGCTCCTTCACGTCGGGCGTGCGGCAGCGCTCGGCCACGATGCGCTCGCCGCCGGTAATCTCGGAGGTCTCGCCGAAGACCAGCGTGTTGCCGGTCTCGTAGAGCTTGTCGAAGGCATTGCCCACGGTCGGGTTGGAGCCGCAGCCCGAGGTGGTGTCGCTCTCGCCGCACTTGGTCGAGACCCAGAGTTCGCCGATGCCGCAAGCCTCGCGCTGCTTCTCGCTGGCCCACTGCACATACTCGCGCGCGGCCTTCGACGCCTTCATGATCGTCTCGTGGTCGCCGTGGCCTTCGATGCCGAAGCCCGTCACGGGCTTGCCCGTGGCGGCGATGCCGTCGACCACCTTTTTCGTCCAGCTGCCCTCGATGCCGATCACCACGACCGCGGCCACGTTCGGGTTGCAGCCGGTGCCGATCAGCGTGCGGAAGTGAAGCTCGAGGTCGGCGCCGAACTGCAGTCGGCCGTAGGGATGCGGGATCGCGAGCGTGCCCTTGATGTTGTGGGCCACGGCCTCGGCCGCGGCGTTGGAGAGGTCGTCGAGCGGCAGCACGATGACGTGGTTGCGCACGCCGACGCGGCCGTTTTCGCGGCGGTAGCCGAGGAAGGTGGTGTCTTTCGAAATGACGGACATGGCTTGTTCTTTCGGGTTTGGGTTCGCGGAGGAGGGCAGAAGGACCGGCAGCGCCGTGCGTGCCTACCAGCGCTTGGTCTTGATGTTCTGCACGTGGGCGTGTTCGCCGGCCTTGATCGGCGCGACGACCTTGCCCATGTCGATGCCGTACTTCCACACCGTGTCGCCCGGTGCCATGTCCTTGAGCGCGACCTTGTGGCCGATCGGGATGTCCTGGCGGGCCTCGACGCTGGTGGTCTTGTCCTCGTCCATGATCCAGCCGTTGAGCGACATGCCGGCCTTCACGCCTTCGACCACCACGACGGCCACGGTGTCGCGGGCGTCGTGCAAAACGAAATGAATCATCGTGTCTCCTGTTGCTGCTGTGGGGTGGAGGGCAGTGTCGGACCGGCCTTTTCCGAGAGTCAAACGGGTCATATAGATGACTTGAGGAAGCGCACGCCGCGCCACACAATCGCGCCATGCCGCAGACCGTTCGCGCCAGCGCCGCCAGCCACTTCGTCCCGATACCCCCCGAGGCGGCCGGTGCGCCGCTGTACCGCGTGGTCAAGCGGGCGCTGCTGCAGGCGATCGAGTCGGGCCGCTATCCGGCGGGCGGCGCGCTGCCGAGCGAAGCCGAGCTGGCGGCGGCGTTCGGCGTGTCGATCGGCACCTTGCGCCACGCGACGGACGACCTCGTGGCCGAGCACATCCTCGTGCGCCGGCAAGGCAGGGGCACCTTCGTTGCAGTGCACAACGCCGACCGCTTCATGTTCCAGTTCTTCCATGTCGAGCGCGGCGACGGCCTCCGGCAGCCGCCGCAGGTCGAGCTCGTGGCCTATGAGCGCGTGCGCATGGAGGAGGAGCCCGCGCTCGCGCTCGGCCTGAGGCCCGGCGAGCCCGCGGTGCAGATCGACAACCGGCTGCTGCTGCAGGGCCGCGCCGTGATCCACGACCGGCTCACGCTGCCTGCGCTGCTGTTCAAGGGCCTGACGGAGAAGCGCTTTCGCGAGCGTGCGAGCACCATCTATCACCTCTACCAGACCGAATTCGGCATCACCGTGACGCGCGCCAGCGAGCGCACGCGCGCGCTCATCGCCGACCGCAATACGGTGCGCATGCTCGGCGTGGCGCCCGGCGCGGCCGTGATGCAGGTGCGGCGCACCGCGCTCACCTTCGGCGACAAGCCCGTGGAGTACCGCGTGTCGACCATCAACACCGCGCACCACGAGTACGTGCAACTGCTCTCCCGGCCGGCCTGACGCCGGGCGCCAGGCCGGCTGCTCAGGGCTGCGGCGCCACCGCCCCGCGCGGAACGCTCGCGCCGCAGTGCCGCAGGAAGTCGGCGGTCGCGCGGCCGAGCAGCTTGTCGCGGTGCATCACCGTCGCGAGCCGGCGCATGCCGGCCGGCAGCCGGGTGCGCAGCTCGACGAGGTGGCCGTCCTCGAGCGCCTGCGCCACGGTGTAGCGCGACAGGCAGGCCAGGCCGGTGCCCGAGGCCACCACGCGCTTGATCGCCTCGGTGCTGCCGAGCTCGAAGCCGACGTGCACCTGGTCGAGGTTCTGGATCAGCCAGGCGTCGGTGACCTGGCGCGTGCCCGACCCGTGCTCGCGCAGCACCCAGGTGGCCTGCGAGAGCTGCCGGTGCGTGGCCACGCGGCCCGCGAGCGGATGCCCAGGCGCCGCCACGATCACCAGTTCGTCGGTGCGCCAGGCGCGCACTACGAGGTCGGGATGCGTCTGCGGCCCCTCGATGAAGCCGACGTCGACGTCGAAGCCCGCCACCGCCTCGATGACGTCGCGCGTGTTGGCGATGTGCAGGTGCACCTGGCTCTGCGGATGCAGTGCGGTCCAGTGCGACACCCGCTCGGGCAGCAGGTATTCGCCGATGGTGAAGCTCGCCGCCACCCGCAGCGGCGCCGCATGCTCGCCGTTGAAGAGCGCCTCGACCTCGCCTGCCTGGTCGAGCAGCGCCTGCGCCTTGGGCAGCAGCGCACGGCCGTTCTCGTTGAGCACCAGCCGGCGGCCGATGCGGTCGAACAGCAGCACGCCGACCGATGCTTCGAGGTCGGCCAGCGCGCTGCTCGCGGCCGACTGCGAGCGCGCGATGCGGTCGGC